>CAIOZP010000684.1 GCA_903862805.1 uncultured Fibrobacterota bacterium | reverse complement strand
ACCCAATGAAAATCACAAAAAGGATACGCTCCACCAAGCAGAAGCGTACCCTTTCCATCCAAATCGGCATTCCCCTTTTGTCAATGACTTCCGAAAATACACGCCTTCGACAATGTTGCACCGGATCCTTTTATCCTCACCACATACGACCCTTTTGCAATTCTCCCTATGTCAACCATCGACCTTCCCGATCGACAATCTGTCTGTCGCGTTTTGACAAGCTGACCAGCGACATTGAATACTGATACTTCATACCGACCAGCATCTTCAACACGGAAATCAATCTTTGAACCAACCATAGACACAATTTGCATTTTGTCAACTTTTGCCACACCGGTTTTAATTCCGACCGGACTTGCAGCTCTTGCCAATGCGCTATCCAGATCTGGCCGCAAAACATCTTCGGTATAGTAGGAGTTAAAGAACTGCCGGTTCGGCAAAACGATCCAGATCTGTGCACCGATCTGTGACCAATTGTACCCCATTTCCGGTTGTGGAATATGATAGCCATCAAACAACTGCGCAAGTGACAAGCCCGGATCTCCCGTGATAAACGGAAGTGTAATCGGAATACTTGACTGCGCCTGATAAGCCGACTTGATCGTCTCGTTTGACTCCGTGTTTACTATATCTGCCATGAGCAAAACTGTGTTTTGAACATTGCTTCCATAATCAAGAAATACCTGTTGAATACCGGCCCCGCCGTACACGCATCCTCAGGTGGAAAAGGTTTGATGCACCGCAAGGACTTTACCGGCATCAAGAATGCTGTCGATATTCCATGACTTGCCAGCGTCATCAATAACGATCATTCCTGTCTGGTGCGGTATCGTATCACCCGGCACCATCTCTTCGATCAAAGACGACGATATCGCTGGCGATGCAGTGAAAATCGAAGTCGCAAGCATCACTCCGAACAATGGTTTCCCTTTCATTACTACTCCTCACAAAAAAAATTATCGTCCGTTAATAAAGCAGGTACGCGAAGCAGAAGCGGTGGCACCGCTGATCCTCACGATATATGATCCTTGTGCAATTCCTCTTATGTCAACCGAAGATTTCCCCGATCTACAGTCAATATTTTGCATGTACGCAAGTCGACCATTTGCCGAAAAAAGCGACAAGTCATATCTGCCAGATTGCGAAACATCAAAGCTAAGTTTGTTTCCGTGTGATGAGATGCGTTTTACCACATCGTTATTATTGACAAAAAGAGAACGCCTGACAGATACATTTCTGTTATCAAGCGCCATCTGGATCGTGTCTGTCATGTTTTTTTCTGCGTATGAAACTTGGAGGTAAGACCTATCGGGACTGACCACCCAAACCGGCCCTCCCAGATTAGATTGGTCTCCTCCAGAATATCCGGTAAACAGATCGTAAAGCGAAGTGGCATCACTTCCGACCACAAAGGGGAACGTCGGCGTCATGTTGTTTTTGGATGCGTATGCATTGTAAATATCATCGTAGGTATCAGTATTGTCGATCATCAAAAACACAACATCCTGAGTGTCATTCCCGAACTTATCATAAACATTCTGGACTGCCTGTCCATGATAGTTGCATCCTCAGCCATCCCATGTTTGATGAAACACCAAGACCTTGTTCAGATTGAGAAGACTATCGATGTCATAGGTTTTACCGAGTCCATCGGTGACCACTATCCCAGTTTTGTGCGGAATCGTATCACCGGGTGTTGCAGTCGCATCGCAAATCAGCATTGACATCAATAACGCAGTACCTGCAATCAATCCCGTTCTATCGTTCATAAAATCCTCCATGTGTTTTCTGGGCAATCTAACCACATAGGCCCAATGATGATGGTGAAAATTGGGATTGTAGGAGCGAAAGTGTATTCATGCAGAATACTTTTGTAGATTTGAAATATCGATTTTGAATAGTGCAGTTGACAAAAGGTGTCCCTCTTTGTCAATACTAAATTTCTTTTCGGCATGAGATAAGTCTGGTTAAAATTGCTGTATCCCATTGAAATTAATAGAAACTCGGCTGAAACCAATTAAACCGCTTAAGCTT
>CAIOZP010000683.1 GCA_903862805.1 uncultured Fibrobacterota bacterium | reverse complement strand
TGTTCCGTTGGAGCAGGGCAATGGCTATGTCAGATTGGCGGCTACAGCGAACGAAATTTCCAGCGAAACAATGCCGAAGTTTATTTTCAGCACCTCGGGAATCAACCCGTGAAAATCTTTGGAACTTTTTTTGACAAGCATCAGCAAGCGACTCGACTATTTCCTCATGCCGATAAGTTGTTTTTTCGGCTATGTATTTTATTTCGGGATGGGTGGGCTCTTCGTATTGAGCGGCATGTTCCTTTATGTGGTACTTTCATTCAACCGCAAATTTTCCGAAGCAGTTTTTCGGGTGATCATAAATATCTTCATGAATTTGCTTGTGCGTATTGCCCTTCCGGCGCTTGGTGTTTATAAGATTCGTGAACGCTCAGGCTTCGACAATCTTCCCAAAGGGCCGGTCATTTTGGTGTGCAATCACAACAGCATGATCGACGGCCCGCTCATTCTTCCCAATCGCAAAAACATTCTGCCGATCATGAAAGCGAAGTACGCGAAGAAGCCGCCATACAATGTCCTGACAAAAGTGATCGGTTTCATTGCTATTGACAAAGAGGTAATCTCGTCGCTTGGCTCTGCAATGGAAAGTGCGAAGAGCCGCATAGCAGAAGGAACAAGTCTTCTGGTCTTTCCCGAAGGCACGCGCAACGGCGGCAAGCGGCTTCTGCCATTCATGGAATTTGCTTTCCGTTTGTCAATCGAGTGCAATATTCCGGTGGTGCCGGTTCTGCTGCACATGTCGCAGCCATTCATGAGCAAGGAAAAAGGATCGTGGTTTCCGCATAACCGCAACAACATAACGATCCGTGCGCTGCCGCCGGTCGATCCGGCCACGTTCAAAAACGCAAAGGACATGACCGAAGCTGTGCGGGTGAGTATGATCCGCGAATACCGTTCCATCGAAAACGAAACGAAGGAGTCGTGATGCCAAAGGTTGTTTATGATCTTGAACAGGTGAAAGGCATACTGCCGCATCGTGATCCGTTTCTTTTTGTTGACTGCGTGACCGAATTCAAGATTGACAAAACGGCAACGACCGAGCGTCTGATCCGCCCCGATGAACCGCAGTTTGCCGGACATTTCCCCGGCCATCCGATCATGCCTGGCGTGCTTGTTGTCGATGCGCTTGCGCAGACCGCAGGAACGCTGTGGGGATTTTCACGATACGAACATTGGCACGCTGAACACGGCGGAACAGCACCGGAACTTCCTCCGCAGATTTTTTACCTGGCCACTGCCAATGTGAAATTTGTCAACCCGTGTCTGCCTGGCGACAAGCTCGTAATGACTGCTTGGGCCGACAAGAATTTTGGTACGCTTTTCACTTATGATGTAGAGGCGATTGCCGGTCGTAAAGTGATCTGCAAAGGCAGTCTGACACTTGCTATGGTGAACGGATCCCTATGAAGAAACTTCTTGTCCTTCGCGGAAATCCTCGCAAGGAAGGTGCGACAGAAGCGCTTGCAAATCTCGTAGTCAAAGGTGCGATAGACGCCGGCGGAACAGTCGAAGACATCAGCCTTCCCGATCTCGACATAAAGAGCTGTCTCGGCTGTTTCGAATGCTGGCTCAACGACGGCACCTGCGTAATTAAAGATGACATTGCAAAAATTTTTGCTGCGATTGACAGATGCGACGTCATTCTTTTCGCAACGCCGCTTTATCATTTCTCGATGTCGTCCTATGTGAAGATTCTTCTCGAACGCCTTCTGCCGCTTGTGACCAATCGCATTGTCGAAGATGCTTATGCCTTCTCGATAAACGCGCCGCGAAACACGGTGATGCACGGAAAGCCTGTTGCCTTGCTGTCTGTCGCCGGTCTTTATGACACAAAAGTTTTTGGCGGACTTGTCGAGACATTCAAACTGATTGCCGAAGGTCACGGTGCAACATTCGCCGGAAAACTTTTGCGTCCCGAAGCCTTCCTGTTGCAATTTCCGGAACTCGCTCGGCAAAAAATCGCCGAGATAGAAACAGGTGCGATCAACGCCGGTCGTGAGCTTGTCACCGAGGGAATCATTTCGCAGACAAATGAAGATTTTGTTTCGCAGGCGATCATGCCGAATGCTTCGCGGATGATTGCCTATTCCGGCATCTACTGGGAATATGCGAAGATCCATGGCAGCTACGGCGAGGCTCAGCACTATGCGGTTCTGCACGACGCAAAACTTGTGCTTATGGAACTTGCCCGCACCTTCGATCCGGTTGCCGGAAAAGATGCCCGCTTCGACATCCTTTTCGAGATCATCGACAAGGGCGACAAATTTCTTCTCTCTGTCAAGGACGGCGTCTGCACAATCGGGACACCGACAGACGCGAAGCCAAGCCTGACAATTACATCCGACAACGAGACTCTTACCAAGTCGTTTCTAAAAGAAATGTCGATACGCGCCGCGATTTCATCGGGTCAGATGAAGCTCACCGGCCGCACAGACATCTTCATGAAGCTTGGCAAATATTTCACCGCCGCCTCGTAAGCGATAAGGACTGCAATGAAAATCCTGCTCATAAATGTGAATACCTGTGTGTCGCCTTATCCGGTTTATCCGCTCGGCATGTCGCATGTCGCTTCTTATCTTGTCAAGCAGGGCTTTGATGTTGTGCTTGGCGACATGAGTGTCGAGCCTGATCTCGAGGCAGTGGTCAGCCGCGAAAAGCCGGATCTTATCGGACTCTCGCTGCGAAATATCGACGATGTACAAATAGAGAATCCGAAATTCTTCGCGAAGATTTTGACCGACATCACGGCTCGCATGAGAAAAGTTTCGAGTGCAAAAATCATGATCGGCGGAAGCGGATATTCGCTTTTCCCTCAAAGACTTCTTGCCGACTCCGGTGCCGATTTCGGAGTAGCTGCCGAAGGCGAATCGGCGGTGGCGGCACTCGCTTCTGCTTTACAAAACGGAAAAGACTTTTCGTCGATTCCCGGACTGGTTTTTCGCACGGTCGATGGAAATGTAGTAGCCAATCCGGGTCGCAACATGCCAGCTTCCGAGATTACCGTTCCGCTGCGACCGGAATCTCTGGCGAAATACTACATCAGCAAGTCAACAATGCTGAATGTGCAGACACAGCGCGGCTGTTCGTTCAACTGTTGTTACTGCACGTATCCGCTCATCGAAGGTGTCGCATTCCGCAAACGGAGCGGTGCCGAGGTCGCCGAAGACTTTGCATCTGCCAAAGCCGCCGGTGCCAAATACGTCTTCGTTGTCGATTCGGTTTTCAACACCGATATTCCTCACGTACGCGACATCTGCGAAGAACTCATCCGCCGTGAAATCGGTATCGAGTGGAGTTGCTTTTTACGACCGCAGGGACTCGATGTCGATCTGATGTCGCTTATGAAGCGCGCCGGTCTTCGTCATGTGGAATTCGGAACCGACGCGCTTTCCGATACAACTCTTGCAGCGTATGGCAAAGGTTTCACGTTTGAAGATGTCTATCTGTCGAGTGAGGCGGCGCGATTGGCTGGCGTTCATTTCGCGCACTTTTTAATTACCGGCGGGCCTTCGGAAACAGAGTCTACGATCATCGAAGGATTCGAAAACAGCAAGCGCATCAAAAAGACGGTTTTCTTTCCGTTCATCGGAATGAGGCTTTATCCCGGAACTCCGCTTTACAAAACGGCAATCGCCGAAGGCTCCGTCCCCAAAGGCACAGACTTCCTTCAGCCATATTTTTATGTGACACCGCACGTAAGCACAGAGCGCATGGCCGAACTCCTGCGCGGCTTCAACAAAATCTCGCCTCGCTGGGTAGTTGGAGATCTTCCGCCTGAAATGGTGAAGGTTATGGACGGACTCAAAAACGCCGGAGTGCTTGGCCCGATGTGGGAATTTTTAGCGCGATAAAAACGGCGTTACCCCTTTCATCTGAGATTCTGACCACTTTTTCAAACCATATCATGCGGAAATGGGCATGTTTTTATTATGCGGGCCTATGGTTCAATGATCAATCAATGAAATTCGTTGAATGTTGAACTGTTATGCCTCTGATGGAATCATAATTTGCAATAACTTTCTTAATTTGTAGTCTTCCTTAACCTAACCCGCATATTTCACGAACCCCAAAATCAGCAGATTTCCACAGTACAGCTTAGCGTTTTCCCTATTTGTCAAGTGGAAGTCA
>CAIOZP010000682.1 GCA_903862805.1 uncultured Fibrobacterota bacterium | reverse complement strand
GTCAACCGGAAACAGAAAGTCCATTTTGCAGTAGGCCTTCATTCCATCGAGCCGCGTTTCGCCGTAGCCACCCGGTTCGATCATCCAGTTGTCGCGGTTGGTCACGGCCTTCATCCAGATCCAGCTGTATAGCGGACTCGAAAGGAAATTATGCAGGATCGTGTCGATTTTTTTATTGACGAAATCCATGTCGATGGAAGACCTTTTGTAATAGGTCTCCATGAATGTTTTCTTCTCGAAGAGTTCGAGAGTGCGGCTTTTTGCGTAGCTGAAAAATCGCGACTCGTCGATGTCGGAGGTACTCTTCTGAAGTCTGCGCAGAAATGCTTCGAGGACTTCGTGCGCTACGTTGCCGACCTCAAGCGGAACCGAGGTCATTGCCGCAAGGCGTTTGATCCGCGACTCCGGAACATCCACCGAATATTTTGAATAGTACTGATAGTAATAGGCGCGGCGGCATTTCGAGAAGAGATCGTAGCGTGAGATCGACCAACCGAGATTCGAGGTGAACGGGTACTGTGCGTAATTGAGTTCCATCTATTCTCCTGTTGTATAGTCTATCAAAATATGTTTTTAGAATTTGACAGACGTGAGTGATTTCTAATCACACATTCGTTTCGCCTCAACTGCCTGTCATTCTTTTTGTATCCCAGTCAACCCATACCGGACAGAGACCGACGCGCTCTATTGCTATTCGCATTTCGTCAACAGATCTGCCATCGGATATTTCAAATTGCGTATCGCCGATGTTTTCGATGGCATGGCCGCCCACGGCCGTTGAAACTCCGGCAGACACTTTTGTGACAGCGATCTTCATCATGCCGTCGCGAATTGCGGCCGGTTCACGCGTTGACATCGTGATGCCGACAAAGGGAAACAGAAGTCGGAATGCGGAAACAATGCGGACATATTCGCGGTCGCTCACGATATGAGCTGGCTGAAAATCTCCTGCTTGCGGACGCATCCGTGGAAAAGCGACGGAAAATTCGGTGGCAGGAAATTCTTTGATCAGGGCGTCAAGGTGCAGTGCTGTGGCGAGTGCCTCTCGGTGAAAATCGTCGAGGCCCAGAAGCGGTCCGATAGTCACGGCATGCATTCCGGCAGCTGCGGCTCGCGCCGGAGCATCGAGGCGAAATTCATAGTCGGCCTTGGGCCCGCGCCCATGAAGCTTTCTGTAAAGATCGGCGTTGTACGTTTCCTGATATACCGTCACGCCATCGGCGAGACCTTCGCAGGCAAGCGTGGCATAGTTGTTCTGAGTCATCGGATACATCTCTATCGAGACCGATGCAAAACTGCTTGACAAATGCGAAAGCGATTCGCGGATGTAATCGAAGCTCGTAATGTCGGGAGCCTCACCGGTCAGCACAAGCAGATGACGAAGGCCGGTTGATGCAATTGCGTCGGCCTCGGCAGCGATCTGTTCAAATGAAAGCTGTGCACGACGGATACTGTTGTGTCGGGAATATGAACAATAAACGCACTCATTGCTACAGTAGTTGGAAATATAGAGTGGCGTAAAAAGCATGATGGAATTCCCGAAGTGTCGTCGCGTGACGACCGAAGCTTCCTGAGCAATTGCCTCAAGATGCAGGTCGGCGGCTTCGGAGAGAAGAATTGCGAAGTCATTCAGGTCAATCCGGTCTTTCGCCAGAACCCGAAGAACATCGGCACTTTGTGTTGAGTTAGCGATCTTCTCCAAGGAACTGTTGCTTTGCATATCGGAAATTGACATTGGTAATCTTTCGCAGGCACAATGCAGATTAATGCCGAAAAATAAATCAGGGCACCGGTGAATCCGGTGCCCTGACAATTCTCATTCTGTAAAGAGCGGGATCTTACTTGGACTTCTTGGTGGCATCCTTGCCGCTGTCTTTGGATGCAGGAGCAGACACCGCTGCTGCGCCTCCTCCGACTTCTTCGATCACATCGGGATTGGTAGGATCGAGAGCCTTCGCCTTGGCAAGCATGGTGCCGTAGTCGGCAGTCTTCTTCGCCTTGGCAAGCTTTGCAAGACCGAGCCAACCTAATGCATTGTTCGGCTCGACAGTCGTGCACTTCTTGAAGAAGGTTTCGGCTCTGTCGAAGTCGTTCTTTGCAAGGTAGATTGCTCCACGCTCGTAGCAGGCCGGAACATAGTTCTCGTTGATGAACGACACCATCTTGTAGGTTTCGTTCGCCTCGTTAAGCTGTCCCTGTGCCTTCTGCGCCTTTGCCTTGAGCATCAAACCATCGAGGTTTGATGGATCGGTAATAAGGATGTCGTTCACGATAGCGGCCGCATCGGCGTAGCGCTTTTTGCTGATCAGGTCAACAGCATACGTAGCGCGAAGCTTGTTGTCTTTGGTAATAGCAATGAGACTCTTGATCTCGGTCTCGGCCTGCGTGTCTTTACCGGTCTGCTTGTAAAGCTTGTAGAGAAGCGCGCCGATCTC
>CAIOZP010000681.1 GCA_903862805.1 uncultured Fibrobacterota bacterium | reverse complement strand
CTATATTCCCCAAAAGAGCCATAAATTCATGCCGGAAACTTCATCGTATCTGGCGTTTACAAGAGTTATACGACACGGGTTTTCATGAATACGCATCAGAAATATATTGTCATTGCCTTATCCGGTTTTCCGACAGATTCAACATGCACTGTACCACGTTCAACAGGCGTTTCCTCAAATATTATTGGTCACAAATTTACTCGAATGGCATTCACAAACCCTCTTGAAAGGAGAGAAATATGCCTAACTCAATCTTCCAGACACTGTCGCTAAGAAAGCTCAGCGATGGCCAGCTCAGAACCTTTTCGCAGCTTCTTGTTGCAGAGGTAAAAGGAGCCACCGGAGTTGAACCTTACCTGCTCAAAATCACCAGTTCACTTGAAAATGCACTTGACCTGCACGAACAGGCTCTTGCGCACAGTTCAAGTGATCCGTACACCGCCCAGACAAGTTCGGCCGGACAGTTGCGGGAGCGGGCATTCCTCTCATTCCGCGACGGAGTTGCAGCCAAGGAACATAACATCAACCCCGATACCGAAAAGACAGCATCTGCGCTTCTTTCGATAATACGCATACATGGCTATTCACTTAATCATCTGACACAGTCCGAAAAAACAGCAGTCATTTCGCTTTTGGTCGCCGATCTCGACAAGCCGGAGCATTCGGCTCTTGTTGACAAAATGGGACTCCGTACCGAACTCGAAGATATGAGAACCTGTGAAGCCGCATACGAGACGGTTTTTGCCGCAAGGGTCGATAACAAAGCGCAGAACAGCACGGTTCCTCTGCTCAGCCCCCAGCGGAACATCATCATCGACGACATCACGGAAATAGCCAATGTTGTCTCGCGCGAAAGTCGCACAAGTGCAGATAAAACGGTCGGTGGTCTGGTTGCGAAGATCGACGGAATAATAAATTCGATAGTTCCGACGGCGAAACTTCGCAGCACGCTCGCCGAAAACGCGGCAAAGGCGGAGTCAAAGCCCGCAACAAGTCCCGCTCCGGCTGTTTCGGCATCGTAATTTGCCTATTGATAAATGTCCGGATTGATTTTCAGTCCGGACATTTCCATATCAAAACTTGTTTTAGCCATTCGACGCCAGGAAAAGTCCAATTTCAAATATTTTTTCGGCATTTCCTGCTATGAAAAGCGTGATTACAAGTTGCAATTGCGGTTTTCCTGCCTACCGATTCGCAAAACCAATTTGTTTTTCGACTTTTCCTGGCAGGAAATGCGTGGTTCACAGTTGATTTTGGGCTTTTCCTGGCAGGAAAAATGGAAATGCAAGTTGTATTTGGACTTTTCCTGCCTACGGATTCGCAAAAACAATTTGTTTTTGGACTTTTCCTGCTGGGAAATGCCCGATTTACGATTATTTTGGGGTCAGCCCAGAATCCAGTTGGTTCTTTATCCTATATGAACCTCAGTTGAGCGTGGACTAATGCCTGATTTGAAATCATATTCGATACTCCGACTATAGAATCGACAAGAACCTTAGAAAATGTCCGTCGCTCGCACAATAACCCTCCGACATATTGTCAAAAGCTGTATTGCGCAGGCAAAAGGGGTTTTTTGTTTATAGCACAAAACGATATTTATGCGTCACAGACCGTCCTGATGTATTTTAGGCCCGGTCTATGACTTGATGATGTGATAGTTCTGGATAAATTATAATTGCTTTTGTTACATAAGGAGGCAGAGTGACAATTAAAAATCTGGTTAAGCTCTTGCTTGCCGGTTCCATGCTCTTGGGTATGGCATCCTGCAAGAAGGACGACGGAGTTGCAACCGTCCTGTCCGATGCGCTGACTAAGTGTCTGGAAAAACAGGATAATGCTACGGGTGCGGGTGGGGCTAAACTGGCTACATTCCCTCGTGAAAAAACGCTTTATCTTGTCGGATTTCAGGCGAGCGAGCCGTATTCGTTCAACCCGATGAACGGCTATCCCGACTGGCCGACCCGTCCGGAGTTCAACCTGATGTACGAGCAGCTTTTGACGTACAATTCACTTACCGGACAGATCGAACCGCTTCTCGGCAGACTTTGCGAAAAAAATAACGATTTCATTTCCGTTATTCTCAATCCAAAGGCACGCTGGAGTGACGGTAAGCCGCTTACCGCCGCCGACGTAAAGTACACTTATGAATTGAATATGAAGGATGTTGAAGCTCCCTGTTCGTTTGTCAGTGGCTACATCGAAAGAATCGCTGTTGACACGGTAAAAACAGTGACTGCTGTTGCCGGCAAGCCTGCCGATACGACCAAAGAAGAGCGAATCTCTTTTTTCGTCGACAAGAAAAACCGCAACAATCCATATAAAGTCCTTGATGACATCTGCACCGTTCCAATTTATCCGAAGCATGTAATGGGACCGCTTATTGCGGCGGCAGGATCTGTCGGAAATTTTGCGGCGAGCGATATAATGGGTCGTCCGCAGGTGGTTTCCGGGCCATATAACCTGTACGCTTATTCCAACGAGAAGATCGTTGTGAAAAGACGTGACGATTACTGGGGAAATGAAGCTCTTCACGGTGGTCAGATGCCGGTTCCTGAGTTCATTGTTCATCCGATCTATAAGGGCAACGACCATTCAAGTGCTGCCATCAAAGCCGGAGACCTTGATATTTCCAGTAACTACATTCCAAGAGTCTGGCTTAAAAAGACGGTCAGAACCTGGTATGACTCCTTCCCGTATTTCAAGCCGGGTTCGATTCCGATGTTCATTCTCAACACGACAAAGGCTCCTCTTAACGACAAGCATTATCGTCGTGCGATGGCCTTTTCTGTTGATTACGAGAAAATCCGCACCCTTGCGGTTTCCGGTTACACAACTCAGTTGAAATCGGGCCTTATTCTTCCTTTCTCTGCCGAATCCACATACTACGTAGCTGCTGATGTCGAGAAATACGGCGCTTCCAGATACGATGTAGCCGCGGCTCAGGCAGAACTTAAAATGGGCGGATACCGTTCGATTTTCAAAGACTCCGTTCGCGACAAAGACGGTAAGATGACATACAAAGATCTTATCTGCGTCCTGAATGCAAAGGGCGATACAATGCCGACGGTCTTTGTGAAGTCTCCGGCCGAGTGGTCAGACTTTGAATCGGTAGTTCGTATTGCTGTAAAATCAATGCGTGATGCCGGTGTTGACGTCCGCGAAGGTTTTGTTGACGAAGCACGTTACTGGGCAGTCCAGTATTCGGGTCAGTTTGATATTTTCTTCGATACTCCTCTTTCAATGCTTAGCCCATCAATGCCTTGGGCACGACTTGAGAAGGTTATTTCCTCTGCCAACTGGGCGCCGGTCGG
>CAIOZP010000680.1 GCA_903862805.1 uncultured Fibrobacterota bacterium | reverse complement strand
AGGCGAATATCCGATAGAAAACTCTTTGACCGTAGAGCCTGTCAGTCCGCGATCCTTGAAATACTGTTTTGCGGAATCGGAATTTTTCAGCGACGCATAAAAATATTCGGCAGCGTCTTTGTTCATGGCGGCAAGCCGGTCGCGCGGAACAAGCGAACTGTTCTTTTCAAAACTGCGGTTTTCTTCGATCTTAACGCCGCACTCGTCGGCAAGCCGCTTGAGCGCCTCCGGAAATGAAAGCCCCTCGATTTCCATGATGAACCGAAAAACATCGCCGCCGGCACCACAGCCGAAGCAATGATAGGTTCCACGTTCGGGACTGACCGTAAACGACGGCGTTTTTTCATTATGGAATGGACAGAGTCCCGAAAAGTTGCGGCCGGTCTGGCGCAACTTCACATGTCGCCCCACGACATCGGCGATGTCTATGCGGGCACGGATTTCTTCGCGGACATCGGTGTTCATTTAGTGCCGATGAACTTGAATACTTTTTCGTCTTTTCGGGCCATGCCAAGTTTTTCGCGGGCAACGCGCTCTATGTATGTGGTATCGTGCTGGAGCCTGCCAATCACGGTGTCAATCGAATCCCGCTGGATATTCAGTCTGACAATCTCGCTTTTCATGCGATCGGTTTTGGAGTGATTCGACCACAAAGCAACAAGTCCGCTCTGCCCACCGGCAAGAACGGCAACAATCACCGCGACCACCGCCGCAGCGGCCCATCGTCCGAAGTGATCAGGAAGCCGGAATTTCATCAAAATTTCTCCATTGTCATTTCAGCGAGGAGAAATATACCCAAGGGCGGAGGTTTTGAGAAAGATTCGGCAGGAATGTAGCGTTTACTCGATCGGTTTTTTAAGGATAAGAAGCAACTGGTCTTCAGGCAGAGCACCAGATCGAACATTCATGTGACTGTTCATCGATGCCAATTCCCAGCCTTGTTTGCCGGCTTCTTCAAGGTAGTTGAAAAGAGTCGTGTCTGCCCAGTTCTGTACGGTTTTCCCGTTCACATAACGAACCTTCCACGAAATATCAGACGGCAGTACGAATCCGAAGATTCCCTTGCCGTGTTTTTCGGAAATGATAAACCTGTATTCCCACTTCTGCATGATCCCTCCTCAATCCCGCTCAGTAAAACCGCGCCCATTATCAATTACACGGCCGGTATCGGCAAGATAAATTCTTGCCCGGACAATGGAGGCTTTTTATCGGTAAATGATGAGCTGGAGGAATCTTGCTATTTCAGAATGACGGTTTCATCTTCGACCGGAGAAATGATTTTGGCCGTGTCGGATGGCTGAACGACAGGAACCGGCTTGACATCATGCGACACCGGTTCGGTCTTTGCGTCGGAAGGTTTCTGTGACTCGATCGGTTTGGCAGAAGAGGAATCCGGTGCTGTCGGTTTGACCGGAGTAGCAAGCATAGCTGCCGTCTTGATTGTGTCTGCCGGTTTTGTCTGTTTCGACAACGTGTCGATCAGTAGAACCGGAACCGACGGCCTGACGGAA
Organism: uncultured Fibrobacterota bacterium; assembly: GCA_903862805.1. Lineage (GTDB taxonomy): Bacteria > Fibrobacterota > Chitinivibrionia > Chitinivibrionales > CAIOZP01 > CAIOZP01. Next base: position 10,431 of record CAIOZP010000680.1, on the reverse strand, counting down.
TCTGGTTTGATCAAAACCGTGTCTTTGACAACAGCCTTGATCGCGGAATCGACCGGCGCGGTTTTTTTCTGATCAAGTGGAACCGAAATGATTTCTTCGACCGGCTGAACACTTTCCTGCTGAGCAGGTTTCTTGTCTTCAACTTTTGAATGCTTCCGCTTGAGTGACGGATGTCTTTCGGGACTGCATGTTATCGCGGCGGAGAAACGGAACTCGGTTGCATCATCGATCCGCGGAAGCGCACAGCCAATATCGACAGTGAACGGCGATACGTTTAGTGCCCCACCGAAATCCATCAGTTCACCCTGCCAGCCGAAGCGCTTGCCTACACGAAGAGTCAGGAACGACACCGGCGTGATTGATAGCCCTGCCGGAACAGTCAATCGCTTCGAAAAGTTTTTGCGAAGTTCAAATGAGGTGTCGCCAACGTAATCGTAGCGGGCCTCAAGCGACACCGAATACAACAGACTTTTGCCAATCGTGTCCGACCATGATCCGCCGAGCCGTGACGTGAAAGGAAGCTTTTCGCCATTGCCAAGCGTTTTCACCGAGTCGGCCATTCTGGTGGTGAGGCCGAGGTCGTTTATTGACAAACCGAAAATCAGGCCCTTGTAGATTTTTGCTGTCAGACCTGCACCGATGGTCAGTGCCCAAGCATGATATTCCATGATTCGGTCCTGAGCCGCACCTGCCGAAAGGCCGATGTTGATGCGATCCGAAACCGGGTACGCCGCCGAAGCACGAAGAAGCGTCAGCCTTTGCGACGAAGACTGATTCGTGTCGGGAAGCGATCCAAGCCAATCGACGTAATGAAGCCCGTTTACCGAATAGCTTGCGCCGGTGATTCCGAACACGAGACTGTTTGCCGGAAAAGCCAGCTCGAAAATTCCGCTACGACTGTCGGCATCGCCAAGCCATGCGCCGTACTGACAAGCAACTTTGTAACCCGAAATGAATCCGCCTGCCGCCGGATTGCGCAAGGCCCATCCGATGCCGTTCGATGTAACGCCGGTCTGCCCCTGCGCCGCCGCTTCGGATCCGACGATGTCGGTCAGCGGCTGGAATCCCACGCGGGCGATATCGTCGGCGAAAACGGCGGAACCTGCGAAAGTCATCAGAATTATTGCGGACAGAAGCTTGTTCATTTTTTATCCCGACAACTTGTCAAAAGAAGAATACGACATCGAACTGCTGATCGACGCCGTGCGCGATTCTGCTGTTTGAAATTCCGTAGTTGATAGCAAGCGAGCGCGTCGCCTTTTTCATCTTAATGTTCACCGGCTTGAGCCCGCAACCGAAGCTCAGCACCGGCCGGAATGACTCTGCATATTGATCGTATTCTTTTACCAGATACCTGTTGAAATGAAGCTCCCGCAAACCAGCACGCAATGCAAATGCATCGGCCAACTGCCACTCGAAACCGTTGTTGACCATGCCGTCGAAATGATCGATCTGCGAGAAATCCGCCTTGAACATCGAAAGCGAAATATCGGTCGTCCAAAAGAATGGTTTGCTTGCGATTGTTGTTTTGACGCGCTGGGCGATGGTGACAGGTGCTGGCATGTCGTCTTCGAGTTCCGCATTCATTCCGCCATTGCTTGTTGCATCGGGCGACATGGTCGGACGGCTGTTGAGATGCTTTACGGTCAAGCCGATCTGATATCTTTCCGAAACTTTTTCGACAAGACCGGCAGAGAAGCCAACGTTTGGGCTTGATTTGGAATATGTGATCGCCAAGCTCTGCGGATCATATCCGGAAGGGATCTTTTCATATAGATATTCAATCGAGGCACCTGCCGAAAATCTTCTGGAGATGCTTATTGAAAGACCCGCGCTCAAATCAAGTGCGGTAAATGATGACTTGGGCAATTGCTCGCCTTCCGCTCCTCGCAGATTGTCAAGCGAATGATCTCCCCTATAGGCGAACAGCAGCCCACCGGCAAGGATCGGTGGCAGGGCTTTTTCCAGTCCGAAGTTCATTTCGGAACGACCGAGCGGGCGATAACCGCCGCCGACAGAAATCGTTCCACCGCGTCTGATGATTGCCAATGCGGCAGGATTCCACCAGACTCTGTTGTATTGAGGATCGGCGGTATGTGCGCCACCCATTGCAAAGGATTCGGCACCCAGCGGAGCGCGCCAGACCGCGCCACCCTGTCCGCCGATGCCCTCGGCAGATATGATTTGGGCAAGCATCAACACCGCGAATGCCAACAGAGGATATTTAGTTTTTTGCAACAATGATCTTTCCAAAGCCACGCTTCCCGTGATTGGTTGATACTACGAAATAATAGACCCCCGGCGAAACCGTGCGGCCGCCAACCGTTCCGTCCCAAACGTCATCACCGCTGTGGTCTCCGGCCTGACGGTGAGACTTGTTGGTGATACGGGTTACATGATCCATGTTGTAGTCGAAGATGTCGATTGTAACGTCAGCATCGGAGCCAAGATTGTAAACAAACTTGCACGAAGGATATTCAAGGTTGAGTATCGAAGGCTGGGCGAACACGTTCGAAAGATCTGATCCGACATTCACCTTGTGAGTTATGTGATGGAAATGCTTTCCGGCTTTGCAGTCGGTATTTTCGTTTGTTGAAAACCAGATACCGTCTTCGCTGGACAGAAGAAGTGCAGTGTCAGACTTTGATTCCGATACAGAGACATCCGTGATTTTGGCATGGGAAACCTGCCCCAAGGCGGAAATCATTCTGTCCCTGTATGTTGCTTCTCCATCAAGCTCTGAAAAAGCGCCGGCATTGTTGCGCCATCGAGAAAGTTCGCTGCTCGTTTCATCAACAATGTAAAGACTTCCGTTTGAACCCGCCGCCATTGCCCTCGGAACCGGAACCGAAGCCGAGACAGCAGAAAGGTTTCCTGATTCGTATTTGTAAAGATGAGCAGAATCGCTTTTCCCCGGATTGTCAATCGCAAGAACATAGCACAGCGAATCTTTGTCGGGCGATGCCGAGACGTCTATCATCGCCATTGTTGTTTTGTTTTTGATTACCGGATGCTCCCACGTGGTGTCGGCAGGATTGAGAATGAACAAGCCATCGTTGCGCACAACGAAGAGACGCTTCGCTCCCGCTGTGAGCATATTGATCTGGGAGCTGATTCTTTTGCCTGCGCCCTTTGCTGAGTCAAGAGATTTTGCAACACTGTCGTCTGAAGCAGGCCATGTACGCTTGTCAAATCCTGGTTCAAACACAGACTGATTCGCGTATGTACTGTCGAGTCGCAAAACACCTGCGCTGCTGCACCCCACCCAAAACGCATTGCCGATTTCCGCGACAGCAACGGCATTTACATCTATGCTGTCGTGTTTTGCGAGGTCACTCGAAAAAGTCGTAACGGTGTCTTTTCCGACAAATGTTGTATCGACAATAAGCAGATCACTTGGTGTGTGTAAATCCGCAGGGACTGCGCAGAAAATGATCTTTCCCAAACCGGCTGCCCCACTATATGCTCCTGCATATCCATCGCCTGAAACCGCAGTTGTCCAATCGACGGTAGTATCAGAAAGATTCTTTGTCCAATCGACGCCCTTTGTCGTGATGATGCACGCAGTATCCCCGTGAACCCTTCCGAGCAGGACGTTTGGCGAATTGATTTCGCCTGCAAACACAGCCGCAACTCCCGCAACAACAAAAACGGCAAAGCTACTCAGTCTTGTCAATGACATCGGTGCCTTTCGGTATTTCAAAGGTGAATGAAGGCAGTTTTGCCTTCGAGCCTACCGCGAAACTCTTCAGAAGATACGTGCTTGTATTGCCCGAGCGGTCGGTTGTTACGATTTTTTTAAGCGTAGCAGTTTTGCTGTCCACGAAGATTGAAATCCCGCTGTAGGTTGAATTCTTCTCTGTCATGTCGGCGACAAGCTCGGAAATCCCGTCGCTTTGCGCCTTCTCGGAGAACGAGTACGCGAAGCACCCCGCGATTATCGCCGATGGAAAAGAATTTCTGTCGATGGCATCGGCACGTTCGATAATGACCTGCTTCGCAGACCGATTATATTGCCAAAGCTTTTTGCCATCGCTGACATAAATCGCCGACGGAAGTTCGATGCGGAACTTTCCATCGGGCGCAAAGGCGATAGTGCCTTTCATGCTTTCGGTCTTTTCGCGAACCGACCAGAAAATATCGAGCGAAAACTTAGCCGAAGCCGCCGTCATATTTCCGTATTTTTGTTTGACCATATTGACAAGAGGAGAAGCCTGTGCATTGACAGATGCGAATGCAGAAAGCGTCATCAATACAAAAAGAAAAATTCCAGCTGATCGCAAAGATCCGTAAGTCATCAAACAAAATTTTCTTTTCATCTTCACACTCTCACGCTCTCTCTCAATTCTGGCCGAGGGAATCGAGCAGATCTTCGAGGACTTCGTGCGACTGGATCTTTACCTCGCGCGGTTTGCTGCCGTTGGTCGGACCGACCACCCCGCGTTCGCAAAGCTGATCCATGATGCGACCGGCGCGGTTGTAGCCGAGCTTGAGGCGACGCTGGATCGTGCTGGTTGATCCGATTTGCGTTTGCACCACGATGCGCGCAGCCTCGGCGAAATAGTCGTCAACGTCGGCCGACTCGCCGTCGCCTCCTCCCGATGATGATGAAGACGGATCGTCAATCGCATTTGCAAAGCTGTCGATTGTTCCGACGTCGCAATCCTGAGCCTTGACGAAATCGGTGATCTTTTCGACGTCTTCTTCGGATATGTATGAGCCGTGGTAGCGCTGTATTCCGGCGGAGTCGTTGCCGAGAAAAAGCATGTCGCCGCGACCGAGGAGTTTTTCGGATCCGACCGTGCCGAGGATTGTTCTGGAGTCGTTGCTCTGCACCGTGCGGAACGCGATTCGCGCAGGCAGGTTCGCCTTGATCGGGCCGGTGATTATATCGACCGACGGCCGCTGTGTCGCAACGAGCAAGTGGATTCCCACGGCGCGGGCAAGCTGGGCGATGCGCTGGATCAGGCCTTCGACATCTTTGCTCGCGGTCATCATGAGGTCGGCAAGCTCGTCGATAATCACAACAATAAACGGCAGCTCCATGTTTTCCGATTCGTCGAGGCGGCCTTCTGGAATGCTCTTCTCGCGGATCTTCTGATTAAACGATTCGATGTTGCGCGCCATGACTCCGGCGAGCATGCGGTAACGACGTTCCATCTCGGCAACGGCCCACTTGAGCGCGTTCACCGCCTCTTCAGACTCGGTCACAACCGGCGAAAGCAGATGCGGAATGCCTTGATAAACGGCCATCTCGACCTTCTTCGGGTCGATAAGAATCAGCCGCAGTTCATCGGGCTTTTTCGTCATGAGAAGCGAGCATATAAATGAGTTGATCCCGACCGATTTTCCGGCGCCGGTCTGACCCGCAATCAGCATGTGTGGCATCTTCGTTATGTCTGAAACCATCGGCGCGCCGGAAATCGTGCGGCCCACAACAATCGGCAGTTTCGCCTTCGATTTGCGGAAAGCATCGGATGCCAGAATATGCTTGAACCAAACGGTCTGCGTCTCGTCGTTTGGAAGCTCGATACCAACCGCAGCCTTGCCCGGAATCGGTGCCTCGACGCGAATTTTTTTGCCGCCAACAGCCAGCGCGATGTCGTCCTGACGGTTGACAAGAGAGGAGATCGTCACGCCCTTGGCAAGCTCGATTTCATACTGAGTGATAACCGGTCCCGGGTTCGCTTTTATCACATGTCCGTCAATGCGGAAGTTGCTCAGCGTCTCCTCGATCTTGAGCGCATTGTTGCGGATTTGCTCCTCATTCACACTCGCCGAAAGCGGCGGCGGATCGGTCAGAACACTCATCGGCGGCAGCTCGTATGGCTTGCTCGGCTTGTGCTGAATCGTCGAGGCATGAAGCCCCTGAGTATCGGCGTCGGGTTTGCGCGCCGAGATCGGAAACTCGATCGCCTGCTCACCTTCATCAACAAAATCTTCGTCGGCGATTTCAGCAGGAGCATCGGAGAGAACTTCAACCTTGCCAATGGAAAATGACGACGGAAGCGCGGCTGGTCCGCTCAGGGCAACAGACTTTTCTATCGCTGGTTCAAGCGGAGCAACTTTTTTGTTTGTTGATGGCGTGACCGGCGGCGAAGTCATTTCGGTTCCGGCCGGTGCCATCACAAGAACATCGGGATTGATTGATGATCCATGCAGTTCCGTTCCGATTACTTCTGCATCAACGATGTCGGCATTCTCCGGAACTTCATATCGTTCTGATGAAAACTGCTCGTTTGATGAAGTCTGCTCTGCCGTAGGCGATTCCGCATCGTCGGCCTTGGGTTTCTTTGCAAACAAACGTGCTATTGCGGCTCCGGCGGCTTTTAATCCTGCCACCGACTTTGACAGGATGACAGTAAGTGCTGCCGGTGCAAATTTCTTGAGTTCGAGATAAAGCACATCTATCGCGTAACGCATACTCGCTCGCAGAAGCAGAAAGAAAGTGACGATAAACAGCAGTCCGAAGATCACATACGGCCCGAACATGTGCGCGCCGAAAATCTTGTTCAGCTCAAGCACCGCCAAATTTCCAAGCGCGTTGTCGGGCGCGGGAAAGAAGGCCGGATCGACAACCTTACCTATGTTATGAATGGCAAACAGAATGCATGTTTCGATCCAGAGCGCGGCGAAGTAAAGCAGCTCGCGAATAGGCAGACGGTTGCCCGCGAAGATGCGCACGCCCGCATAAAAAAGTCCCCCCGGAAGAAAGAGGGAAGGCAAGTAACCAAACAACGCAATAAGGCCGGCGCCAAGAAAAGTGCCCAGATACGGCCCAAGAATATTGTCGTGGCTATTTACAAAATGCGAAACGAGTCCGGCAAATACGAGAAGCCCTGTGGCGAAATAAACCACACCCCAGACCTCTCCCCAAGGATGCCCAAGCACATCGCTGACAACAACCGGCTCGCTCACGGCCTCCGGTTCGGTAGCCTTTTTTCGAGCTGCGCGTTTGTCGGAGAGCTTCTTCTGCGACTCGTCAGGCTGTTTTTTCTCGGAACTTTTTCTCGGCATCGTACACCGTAAATCTGATAAGTTTTGCTTTTTCTACCGCTGCTCCACAAGGAATCAGCTTCGCATATTCTTCAATCACTCTCGCCGCCTCTTGTGCTCTTCGAAGATTCGCGCACACCGCCGAGGCAAGATCAGATCGTTCCAATTCAACCGCGCTAACCTCAACCGCAAACGGATCACTCTCCGTCTCGCGCGCCGCGACAAGTTCATTCTCGCCAAGTGCCGTCAGGATTTCCTGAAGGCCATGACGCGCGGTCTTGAGAATCATCGAGGTCTCGGAATCCTCAACAACAAAGCGGAAATACTCTTCAACAACCCGCAAGGCCTCACGCAGACGATTACAGTTCGCATCAAGAATCCGGAAAATACCGCTGCGGTCTTTTGAATCCAATGAATCCTGCCGTTATTGAACGAGAGGGAAAATACGATATGGGTTGAGGATATGAAATTCCGAATCCAGCACCAGCCAAATTGCCCAAAGCTATCGCTTCGTTTTTGTATATCTGTCAACAAGCCGAACAAACTCATCTTTCAGTCCGGGGATAAACAGTCCGTCGTCGAGAGCTTTCAGTTCATCTATGGTGACCCATCTCAATTCGGAATGATTTGTGGACGCAGGCTTGCCTTCGACAAAACGGCAGAGGTAGGCAATGCCTGGAATCGATCCGTCGGTGATCGTATAAAGCTCGAACAAATCTTCCAATACTTCTACCGTACAAGCCATTTCTGTCCGATAATGACGCGCCACGACGCCTTGAGGGAATGTTTCCGCGTGACGTAACTGGCCACCACAAACTTCATGCTTGGAAATTACGCGATAGAGCTGCGTTGCTTTTTCGGCAGTCGCTGCATCATGGCAGTTCTGTTCGATACTGATCCGGTCGCGCAGATAGGCGAAGGCGTGTTCGCGGTCGTGCTGCCGCGCGGTGTCGGGATCGACGGTCTCTCGCGAAAGAGATTTCGTGTGATCGTCAATTGCCGCTTTGCAGTATTTTGAGCATGCGGCTTAATCGCATCTGATTATCCCAGATTATGTTACCGGTCTGAACAGTCCTGCCTCAAATGGAATCATAAGGGGCAATAGCTTTGACAAAAGACCACAAAGACACCCTCACGACCCCGAGAAAATAAACGGAAACGTAACTTCAACCGGCGCGCCGCCTTCTATCGGATCGAAGGTCCAGCGTTTGATGTATTCGAGAATGCGGTTTTCGAAGGTCTTGCTTGTAAGCGTGGAACTTTGCACCGCAACATTTGATACTGTTCCGTCAGCGGCGATAACGAATTTCACGACAAGTCGGCCACCGAGCCCTGCTTCGTGTTTCAGAGCCTCCTCGTAAACCTTTTGCAGGCGCGATTGCTGTCGCGTTATCACCAGATTCACGGCTTCCATGCTGCGCGACGACGAAGAGGCGCCCTGACCGGTGATCTCCGGTTTTCCGCCGGAAGTTACCGAAACCGTTCCGCTTGCCGCGAGTTTGGTCTCGGCTACTGTTTCAACATTGGTTTTTTCAACGGCGACACCCTGACTTGCTCCGCCGCGTTGTTGCGAGATAAGCGGAATCTTCGCGTCGTCCTTCTTCGCAAACGAAGCGCCGCCCGATTTAAGCGAAGCGATGTCGGCGAAACCGGCCGGTGCAGAGTGTGTGCCAATGGCGGCCATCAACGAACCACTTCCGACAAGTGAAGATCCTGTTCCGCCCGATCCGCTGCCTGACGCAATCGCTGCGAAAAGTCCTGTGCTGCCGATCTTTTTGCTCAGCTCGGCGCGGAAGGCCTTGCGGTTTTCGCTTGAAGCGGCACGGCGCTGATTGCGTTCGGCCTCGGTCTCCTGCTTCGGCGGTTCCTTTGGTTTCTCTTCGGCGATGGGCTTCTTTTCGGGTTCCGGTTTTTTCTCCGTCACGGGTGCTTTTTTCTTCGGCGGTTCGGCTTTCTTGCGAGCTTCCTCGGCAGCCGCCTGTTTCTTTTTCATCTGGTCGGCGGTTTCAAGTCCGGTAATGAAACGCGCAGTCCGTTCAGCCGGAAGCCGCTCGAAAAATGTTTCATGTTTGATTTCGAAAAACTGCGCCTTTGAAAGCCAGATGCCTATTACAACGCCCGCAAAAAGTCCTGCTGTGACAATGAACTTCCCGCGGCGATCCGGAATGATTTTGTAATAGTCTGATCCCTGTTCGCGGATACGTTGCGCAAGTTCAGCATCTGTAAGAATTCTGCCAGGCAGATCTTCTTCGTCATCATCATCGGTTTTACCGATGGAAGATTTTTGAACCGGTGCAGCAACCGGCGGTGTCTTTGGCGTTTCCGAAGCCGGCGAAGTCCAGACTGGCGGCCGTACCGATTCCAGCTTGGTCGCTGCGGTCGGCGGCGATTCGGATTCCTTTACCGAAGAAGGTTCCTCGTCGGGGAATTCCTCTTCTTCGTCAATAAGGTCGTCATCGTCGTCAGAATATTCTGGCGCTGGCAAAGGCTGGTTAAATGTCGGAACCGGTGCAGACTGATTGACAGGAAGAGAAATCGTCGCGCCGTTTTCAGGATGAAGTTCCACCGGTGCGCCGATGGACATGAGCTTTAGTATGAACGGCCCGGCGGTTTCCTGATCGGCATCACGCTTTACGCAAATGTCTGTGGCGATGATGCCGTCGCGTAAGAGAACGGCGCGCACCTGATCGGGGCTGCGTTTAGTCCATGCACCTATCTCGACCGCGATGCGATCGGACAGAACCGGGTCGGAACATTTTTTCAGAACAATGCTGTATTTCACCTGAGGGCAATCCTCCAAGATGCTGCCGACAAAAAGATAAATAGCGGCAGGTTTCGTGACGACGGATTTCTGTCACGTAAAAACCATTTATAATTTGAATATCGGTGGCATTGATGATTTGCCACAGCAAGTTTATGCACATTTCTAATCCGAAGACTATTTTCATTCGCCCTCTACAGAGACGGCAAAACGGTTTCCGGAAAAACTTTCGGGGAGATCAAAATGAATTTTCGGGTAATGTTGATCGTCGCGCTGCTTGTAGTGTCATCAGCGTTCGCTCAGAAAAAAGTGCCGATTGCCGTCACATCTTTCAAAGCACTCTCCGGAATCACTCAGGATGAATCGGATCTGCTGCTTGACAGATTGCGAATAGATCTTTTCAAGACCAACAAGGTCGATGTCATGGAACGCGAGCAGATGCAGGCGATCCTCAAGGAACAGGGATTTCAGAATTCCGGAGCCTGCACCGATCAGAGCTGCATGGTTGAAATGGGAAAAATCCTCGGCGTTCAGCAGCTTGTCACCGGCACCATCGGGAAAATCGGATCGAAGTATCTCATCAATGCCCGTGTGGTCGATGTAAAAACCGCCAAGATTCTCAGTTCAGTTTCCGAAGACATCAGCGGCGGACTCGATAATGTTGTTGACGATCT
>CAIOZP010000679.1 GCA_903862805.1 uncultured Fibrobacterota bacterium | reverse complement strand
GTCTCGGATATGTAAACAATGCACCTTACTACATCCCGCGTAAGCTTGAAACCCGCGTGATGTTCTACCTCAAGTCAAAGGTCGCCGATGCTGTCGGCAAGTTCCCGAAGTACAAAGATCAGATCAGTGCTGAACTCAAGAAGTATAACAGCTACGGACTTCCGGCTGGATACAATCTCGAAGCTGATCCGTCTCAGTGGGATTATTTCGACCTCTTCACCGTTGGATACATTTGGGCTAAGGAAAAGTATAACGATGTTTCTCAGGGACGTGTTGCACACCGTGGCGCCCGTTACGACGGAACCGCACTTGATCTTATCGAGCGCGCTTATCAGCTTGGCGCCAGCAAAGACGACATCCTTCGTATGGACGGCAGCAAAGTCGCCGATATGTTTACGTGGGAGAATGTCTTCATTAAGAGTGGTATCTACAGCCCTGGCATGTGGCAGGATCCGTGGAAGGGCGCCAACATCTACAACGGCGTGAAGGACGGCAAGGTTTATCTCGCCTTTTTCCAGCAGATCGACTGTTTCAATGTTCACGGTTGGTCAGAGGATCCTGGCATGTCAACCTACCTGCCGGATGCGAACGACATGGGACTCAGTGTGATGCCGCAGGCGGTCTCGCTTGCAGTTGACAAAACGGGAAAGCCTGTTTATGAAGGAACACGCCAGATTACCACCGGTGGCTGGTGGTGGGGCATTCCCAAGACGAGCCCGAATCCGAAGCTCGCATACGAGTTCGCCCGCTACATCACAAGCCACGACATTCAGGCAAAGGAATGCTCGAAGTTCGGTATGCTTCCTGTTCGCAAAGACATCCTGAACAACCTTTCGCTTGCGTTTGACGAAGGCTGGGTCGGCGAAATCTTCAAGACATCAGTTGACCAGATCAAGCTTCAGTTCGACCAGGACAAGGTTGTAACGGTTCCGCTTGTGAAGGAATATCCGCGTGTTGCACAGAACTATGTCGATGCATGGTACAAGCACTGTGTCGAATATGATGAGGCAAAGGACGGCATTGTTACCTCCGCCAAGATGAAGGAAGCGCTTGCCAAGGATTACGCTGCCAAGGAAAAAGAAATCCTCGGTACTGATTATCCCGCAGCAGTAGCAGACACGACAAAAAAGTAATGCCTGTTTCCGACTGATTAAACCGTCCGGGTCGAAATCGATCCGGGCGGTTCTGTTTTCCCGATGTGACTTTGCAGGTTTGTTCAATGAAGAGTGGTCAGGAACAGTTCCCGTCAGCTGCGAGGCTGAAATCGATTCTGCCTTTGTGGCCGTTGCTTCCCGCAGCGTTTTATCTAATTACATTTCTGTTTGTAGTCCTCAGTTATCTTCTTTATCTGAGTTTCAGTACCGCTTCCGGAGCTTTCCCGACTCTTGCTACGGCAGGCAATGTTTTTGCGATGAATGAGTTTCGTCAGGCTTTCGTCAGCACTCTTTTGTTTGTTATTGTCGGAACACCGCTTGAGCTTGTTGCTGGTCTTGCGCTTGCCATGCTTATCTATAAGCCGTTTTTTCTCCGCAGTATTGTTCGGACGCTTTTCATTATTCCGCTTGCCGTGCCTGGCCTTGTAACGGCGACTCTGCTGTTCATAATATTTGATTCCAACGGCGGCTTCATGAATCACATCTTAATGGGAAAATATTGGTTCTTCCCTCATGTGATTCGTCATGCCGTTGACTGGCGCGGTGCGCAGTGGTCGGCACTCTCGGTCGCGATGATCGGCAAGATCTGGCGCGATGTCCCTATTTCAATGCTGATTCTTCTTGGCGGGATAAACGCCATAGACCCGGAGCTTTTCGACGCGGCAAAGACCATGGGCGCCGGACTACGCCAGCGGTTCCGCTACGTCATCCTTCCGCTTATTATTCCCGCGATTTCGTCGGTGCTTCTGCTTCGCTCAATTGAGATGTGGAAGGAGTTCATCTTCCCGTATATCCTTGCCGGCAGGTATCATCTGCTCGGAACGCTCATAGAATTTCTTTATATGGAATGGGGTGGCAAATATGAGCACGAGGCGGCCTTCGTTGCGCTGGTGCTTGTCGGATGCATAGTGGTGAGTGTGGCGGTCTTCATGTTTCTTGTTGACATAGTGCGACGCATGGTTTCGGATGTGAGATAATGGGAAAGCTCGATAGATTCACGCCGACTTCTCCGCTCAAGCGTCTTGTGTGGACTATAGGAATTGTTGCAACTGCCTTCATGGTAATGGCGCCGGTGTACCTTCTTGTCAAGTACTCCATCAGCGACATGGAGAGCATAAATACCGGCGGGCTTCCTGTTCCGCTTTGGCCGTATCATCCTACGTTTGCTGTGTTTTCATATCTCTTTACAGACCCCGAATTCTGGCAGGTTGTGCTTAACAGTCTGTGGATCGCGATCGGAACGGTTTTGCTTTCGAGCCTGCTTGGAGTTCCGGCGGCATATGTGTTGGCGCGTTACAAAGTTCCGTTTCGCAGAGCGATTCTTATCGGCATTATTTCGGTACGACTTTTCCCAGACATTTCATCGGTCATTCCGATTTCGGTGTTTTTTATTTCGCTCAACCTTTATAGCTCATTTTCAGGTGTGATCCTTGCGCACACTCTGCTCGCGTTGCCTTATGTCATTTTCATCGGTATGAGTGCATTCGAAGGGATTCCGCGCGACATTGAAGAACAGGCGATGACCATGGGCGCTAATCAGTTCCAGATATTCTTCCGCATACTTTTGCCGATTGCTATTCCCGGCCTCGCCGCCGCGGCCATATACACGTTCCTGCTTTCGTGGGACGAGTTCATCTTCGCGCATTTCCTTCTTGATCCGGGCGGAAAGATCCAAACGCTTACGCTTTACCTGCGCAGCCGGATCACTTTTCAGCCGCCGCAGAATCTTCTTGCGGCAATATCGGTTTGCCTAAGTCTGCCTGTTATTATTTTCTCGTTTGCAGTGCAGAAGTACATGATTTCCGGTATGACTGCCGGATCGGTGAAATAGGTCGATGTCAGAACTGATAATAAAGAACATTCAGAAGTTTTACGGTGATCATAAAGTCATCGACAAACTTGATCTCCAGATAAACTCCGGCGAATTTGTGACATTGCTCGGTCCATCGGGCTGCGGCAAGACTACCCTTCTCCGCATGATCGCCGGACTCGAAACGATTGACGGTGGCGAACTCTACATAGGTGGCCGCAAGGCAAACAACATCCCTGCCCAAAAGCGCAGAATTGCCATGGTATTCCAGAGCTACGCGCTTTTTCCGCACATGTCGGTGAAGAACAACATCGTGTTCGGGCTTCGCATCAAGGGCATGGAACTGCACGATATGTTTACCCGTCTCGATTGGGTACTACCACTTCTCGGTCTCGAAGGGCTTGAAAACCGCTTGCCTCGTGAGATTTCAGGTGGACAACGCCAGCGTGTCGCCTTGGCGCGTGCGCTTGTGCTTGATCCTGACGTACTTCTCCTCGATGAGCCACTTTCTAATCTTGATACCGCACTTCGCGAGATGGCAATGGAAGAGCTCAAGCGCGTTCATCGTCAGGTTGGAAAGACAATCATATATGTGACACACAATCAGGCAGAGGCGATGACCATGAGCGAGCGCATTGCCGTGATGAACGCCGGTCACCTTGAGCAGTACGATACGCCTGGTGCCTTGTACCGACATCCGCGAACCATGTTTTCAGCGGAATTCATTGGAAGTCCTTCAGCGAACTTCATCCCCGGAACAATCGAAATTAAAAACGGTGAACTCGTGCTCAATTCAGAAATCGGGTTACTGGAAATTGACGAAACGCGAAAAGATTATTTGCGGAATTTTTCCGGTCGCAGTGTCGTTGCCGGCATTCGCCCGCAGGATATAATTCTTTCTTCGACCCGTACGCATCGTAGAGCGTCCGATTCGCATGTCACGCTTGGGGTGGAGCTTATAGAGAATCATGGAGATAGAAGCTTTGTTCTTGGCCGTTTCGAGAACGGGCTTCCGGTTCGATTCATGGCTGCCAACGACAGCGATTACCGAACCGATGCACGCGTCGAAGTGCTTATCGACGGGCGTTGCATCCATTTGTTTGACCCGGAAACACGTCAGAATATCCTCGAAAAATGAAGCAGCCCCTGCGACGTTTTCTACTATGTCAATTTGTAATACCATCTTTACTGATGAACTTGGTCAGTTCTCTTTCCGTCAACGCTGCAGTACCGGCACTTCCTGCGGAACTCGGCACGCTTGCACAGAAAAGCATAGAAGAGGTTTATCATCAGAATTTTCCGCAGGCAGCTGCGTATGCAAAAGCGATCATAAAAAAATATCCAGATAATCCGGCCGGATATTTTTTTCTGGGCGGAGTTTTAAATTCGCAGATGGAATACCTCGGATCAGAGAAATATGAAAACGATTTTTATTCTGTATGCGAACAGGCGGTGACCCTCGGCGATAAGCTTGCCGTTTCGCGGCCCGATGATGTTTGGGCACAATTCTTCGCGGCAGGAGCCAGTGGAATTATGGGCGCATATGAGAGCCGATACGACAAAATCGTCACTGCCTTCAAGCACGGTTGGGGCGGCGTTAAAATGCTCAAGGACATTTTAGCAAAATACCCCGACATGATCGACGCACAATACGGTGTTGCATATTACGATTACTGGCGAAGCTCGATGATAAGCAATCTCTGGTGGATGCCCAGTGTGCAGGATCGCCGCGCTCCGGCAATCGTGGGGCTGAACGATGTAATGTGGCATGGGACATTTACCCGCGAAGCGTCGGCTGCCGCTCTTGTCGATATTTACTATAACGAAAGCCGCTTTAAAGAAATGCTCGCTTTATCAGAGAAAATGCTTGTGCGTTTTCCAGAGAGTCAGCTTTTCAGAATCGCAAGGGCGAAGGCATTGATCGGCCTGTGGCAGCTTGACAAATCGGAATCAGAGCTCCACGTTCTTTGCGATAAGATTGACAAAACGGGATTTGAGTCTGCCTACAATTCGGTTCTTGTTCATTGCCTTTTGCAAAAGACCTATTTCATGCAGAAGCGTTTCGGCGAAGCATCACATGAGT
>CAIOZP010000678.1 GCA_903862805.1 uncultured Fibrobacterota bacterium | reverse complement strand
GAGAGTTAGGCAACCATACTTGTCGAATTATCTTAATGCGTTAACCAGCACGCGGATATGAGGCTGATAGTTCTCGAAAATGAATCGAACGAAAATGTTCTTGCCAACGGGGAAGGGACCAAGGGGTGAGGTCTTCTTCCATGTTGTATTTTCCTCCCGTCAATCGACACCGAAAATCCGGAGCGCAGAATATGGAATCAGTAGCGGTCTCAAAAAAACGTGCATTGGTCACAGGCGGTTCGCGTGGAATTGGTCGGGCGATCAGCCGCCGCCTCGCTGCCGATGGCTTTCATGTGATCATCAACTATCGAAGCAATCGCGCCGAAGCCGAGGCCACCGAGAAACTTATTCTCGATGCCGGCGGACATTGCGAGCTTTATCCCTTCGACGTTTCCGACCGCGCTGCGGCATCCGATGCGCTTGCAGACATCGTGAAAGATCAGCCGCTCGATCTGCTTGTTCTCTGCGCCGGAATCCGTAGCGACGAGCTTTTGGTGTTCATGAGCGAGGCGCAATGGGATTCCGTTTTGTCAACCAATCTGGCGAGTTTTTTCAGCGTGGTGAAACCGGCGGTGACGCACATGATGCTCAATCGAAGCGGACGCATCGTTGTCATTTCGTCAACCTCCGGCGAGTCGGGCGTGGCCGGTCAGGTCAACTATGCGGCGGCAAAAGCGGGGTTGATTGGTGCAGTAAAATCGCTGGCGCGCGAGTCAGCGAAACGCGGTGTGCTGGTCAATGCGATCACTCCCGGATTCATCGAAACTGATATGACAGAAAACGTTCCGCCCGAACTGATCAAGGGCGTTCCGCTGGCGCGAATCGGCAAGCCCGAAGAGGTTGCGGGCGTGGTGTCTTTTCTTGCAGGGCCGGACTCGTCGTACATTACCGGACAGGTTATCGGCGTCAACGGCGGCGTTTACATGTGAACACGGTTTTATGAAAAATCTTTCCAACTTTTTTTTCGGTATGCGTTCATTCGCAATAGTTTTTTTCGCGCTTTGTCAAGTCGCCTCCGCTTCCGATATTTTTAGTTCACAGTACCACGATTCAACGGCTTGTTCGTTCATTCGCAAAGGTGATTTTGCGAAGGCCCTCGATGCATTTGCTGCATCATCTGACATCGCAGACACGGCGCTTCGCGCATTTGCGCAGGGATATGCGCAGGAGAAAATTGGCAACCGCGATGCGGCCCGATGCTATTACCAGATCGCTGCTCAAAAGAATCGCACATTTCTGCCGGTGGCTTATTTGCGTGTCGGGGAAATCGACCGGCTCGAAGGCAGTCGTGACGGCGTTCTTGCGGCTTGGCGGATTGCCTGGGATTCCTCCGCTTCTGTCAAACTGAAAAAAGAAGTCGCGCGACGGATATGCGCATTTGTCAATCAGCAGAACATGAAATTCAGCGAGGTTCCGTGGTTCACTGATACGGCAATGGCACAGGCATTTGTGCCGCAGGTACCGCCCGGACTTCCTGTCGCGCTTGTCAAAGCGATCCGTGCAAAAAAATGGGCGGTGGCAGATACGATAATCCAGAAGGCCGATACAAATTCCTGGAATGACAGCCTCGATACGGCGCTGGTTTTCATCGATTCGGTGTTCCGCTACGACCAATCGCATTTGTCAAGTAACGCAATGTTCCGCCTGTCGCAGCTTGAGTTTTCCGATGATCGCAACGACCACGCGATATTCTGGATCGGTCGTTTGAAGCAGAACAAAGACTATGCCGCATTAGCAAAGAACCG
>CAIOZP010000677.1 GCA_903862805.1 uncultured Fibrobacterota bacterium | reverse complement strand
GCCACCACCGGTCGGATCCAGATTAACCGACGTAAGTGTGGCAGTTGCTCCCTTTACCGTTGAACCGTCGGCAAGCAACTTTCCGCCATAATAACTGTTGCCCAATGTCTGACCGAGAGTTGTCATAAGACCACTGAACTGCGCAGAAAGTGCGGTCTTTGTAGTTGCATCAGCTGTTGTGTACTGTGTCATTATTGTGTTCATCTGGGACAAGGTCGAGACGACACTATTTCCCATTGCCACGGCAGCACTTGTGTAGCCTTTTGCGTCAGCCAGATTCTGCTTGATGCTTTGATATCCGCTGATATCAGATTGGAGACTCTGCGCTTTCAGGTATCCGACATAATCGTCACTTGGTCCCTGAATTCTTTTTCCGCTCGAAATTCTCGAGTAGACAGCGGCGAGCTGATCCGACGTGGACTGATAAGTCTGCGACAGCATCGACGATACGTTGCTGAGTCCGTTTACCATACAACCTCCCTTGTGTATTGAGACCATCCAGTAATCTCAGGGCTTCCCATCCCTTTGTTACTGTGGAGCCCATCCAAGAACTCCTTTTAAGGATATCGGCAGAAGCAAAATAAACTTTAGCGCTTTTTTATTTCTTTTTTGACAGGGCCGAAATTCTGGAAAATTCCCAATCTATTGCATCAATTACCCATCCGACACGACTGGAGCTGTCGTATCGCCTGCCGTTTATGAATATGGAAGGAGTGTATTCCATTCCATCGCGAAGAGCTTCGCGACGACTGTCGGCAGCGATGGTTCTTATGGAATCGGTGGTCATGAGTTCTTCGAATTGATCCTTGTCGAAGCCGATTTCTGCGGCTACTTTTAATATTTTTTTGTGATCGACTTCGCCGTGAACCGCCTGCCATGCGGTGAAATAGTCCCAGAAATCTCCGAGTCCGGCGGCGGCGATCATGGCCGGATCGGCGTCGCTCTGTCCGGCCGGTTTGAGTGTCATAAAGACTTTCCCGCGAAGATTGCCTCCGGTAATTGCGTCGTAAAGCGCAGAACATGTGCGCTTGCAAACCGGGCAGGTTCCGCTGACAAAGGCCACAACCTTGATCGGGGCGGAACTGTCTCCGATGGATGGTAGCGGTGAAGGAAGAAATTTTATCGCCGTGTCGAGTGCGAGATAAAACCGCTCGCGTTTCGTAAGCTCGTCTATCACCTTGTCGCATGGGCGACCGGTAAGAGCCTCGTAGGCCGCGAAATAATAAAGACGCCCGATCTCTCCCGAAGAATCCTTCGCGAAAGCTTTGCCAAGTGTCAGTCCGCCTTCGTTTTTCGGGACGAATTTGTTTGTCGCGTACTCGAACATCTGTAGCGTGCTGTCAACCCGCAGACTGTCGAGATATGTCGAAATACCCGCACCCTGCGACATCGCCGACGCGCTGATCATTATCAATAAAAAGAGAGACTTCCGTATGATTTTGCTCTTCATCATAAAAAAATATTATCCGCTGATAAGATGACCGGTGCGCTTAACGATTCCGCCCTGAACATCGTTTATTTGCTGAAGTACCACGAACGCAGTTTTGTCGATCTCGTTTACGATCGCTTTTGCCTTGAGCACTTCAAGTCGTGTGAGGACGCAGAAAAGTATATCCTGATCCGCCGCCGAAAAACCGCCGCGGCCCTTGAAAATCGTGACACCGCGTCCGAGATCGCTGATCAATGCCTCACGAATTTTGTCGCTTTTCTGCGAGAAGATCATCATGCCGTTGTAGGCTTCGAGTCCGTACAAAAGGAAATCGACGGTTTTGCTTGCCGCGAAATATGTAAGCATGGAATAGAGCGCCGACTCTATCGACAGGATGAAAGCCGCCGCTGTGAATATCACGATATTGATGACAAGAATAATGCTGCCGACCGTGGCGCCAAGTTTCCGGCCGGTGAGCAGGGCGAAGATTTCTGTTCCATCAAGCACGCCGCCGCCGCGAATTGAAAGACCGATTCCCGCACCAAGAAACACACCGCCGAAAACCGCCGAAAGCAACCGGTCGTGCGTGAATGTCGGAATATGAACGAGGCTCACGGCTAAAGCCAACGCAATTATCGCGAGGCCGCACTTGAGTCCAAACGATTTTCCCACCTGCATATAGCCAAGCACAATGAACGGCAGATTGATCGCCACAAGCCAGACCGACATGTTCAGTCCGGATGTCGCGGCGCAAAGCATCGAAATACCGGTAACGCCGCCGTCGATCAGATGTGTTGGAATTAGAAATCCGCGAAGGCCGAGAGTGGCGCAGGCGACTCCGGCGATCAGATAGAGAAGGGAAATTGCGCGCTTAACGGGGGACTTTGTGGATTTTTGTTTCTGCTTCATAACTTATGGTCAATTCTTTACTATTGTGCTTGCATCGTTGTCGGAACTCTTCGGCAAGGCAAACGGAGACGTCGCTTTACCCTTGCTATCATAAAAAGACATTCTGCCTGTCTCGGCGCCGTCTTTGTATTCGACTTTTGCCATCAGGATTCCGGTGTCGTAATAGAAGCGGGCCATGCCTTCGAGCTTGCCGCGATTGTAGGGAAGATCTGTTTTGAGCATTCCGTTTTCGTAATACGCGCGAAGACTGCCGTCGAGTTTTCCGTTGCGATAGTTGGCGACAAGTTCGAGTTGACCGTTTGGGTAATAGCGTCTGATTGTTTGTGTGTTGACGTCGCGATCGGAACGGAAGTTTAGGCTGCCGTCGGGATAGTATCCACGAAAAACCTGTGCGTCAGAAACGAATGTGAAAAACGAAATGACCGAAATGATCATCCAGCAGAAAAGTTTCAACGTATTTTTGGTTCGGTGATACATCTCGAAACGGATCATTTATGAAACGGTCTCCTCGCCGGATTTCCGGCACCGGAATTTCAATATACATCGTGATTACGGTTTTGCTTCGCGGCTATGATCTGCATGCTGCGCCGATTTCTCCCGATTCGATTCCATACTATTTCTTCGCTGAAACTCCGGTGGTCAAGCTTGATAAATGGGAAGAGCTGAAAACCGGATGGACGTTTGTTCCAGGACTTCCGTGGGCGCTTCTTGGTTTGCCGGTTTCCGGTGAAGTGAGCATAGTACGAAAGTTCGACATCCCCGAACCGCTCGATGATGGACGACATCTTTGCATAGAGATAAGTTCGGCGGTCAGCAACCTCGATGTCCGTTTCGACGGGACTATTCTTCATCGTGGCGACGGAAAAATCCCTGCGAGGTTCATCTGCAATATTCCCGACAGCCTTGTGAATCCAGGGCCGCACATCATTGCTTTGAAGATGACACAGACCGGCCATCTGCCGGGGCTTTTACCTACGGCTCCGCTTCTTGGCTATCAGGAAGAAATTTCGGCGCTGGATTTTCGGGACAACGCAGCATCGTTTTTACTCGCAGGAATTTTTCTTGCGATGGGACTGATCCAGTTCGCACTTCTTGCCGGAAAGGGAAGTCGTCCGCCGTATGTTCTTTTCGGGCTGTATTGTCTTGCATGTTCTGCCGATCTGGTGCTTAGGCAGGTGGCATCTTCGCCGATTGTTGCGGGTGGATCGTATCAGATTTTCGCGCTTATCAACGACGTTCCGTGGCTTCTCATGACGGCGATTCTTCCGGTCTTCTGTATGTATGAATTTACCTTGCCAAGACGTGGACTCGTGGCTGCTGCGAGCGTGGCAATTTCGTTTGCCGTGGTGGCGACGGCGCGGTGCTGTGCGCTTGGAATTCTGCCGATGTCGTGGATCGTTTCGACCGCTGCGACGAGTCAGATATATGCGTGGATCAGCGTGTTCTTCGCACTCGTTGCAACCGCATGGGCTGCGGGTTTGAAGCGCCGCGGATCAATCACTGCGCTTGCCGGATTCGCGGCGTTTTTTGTTGGAGTGATGCTTTCGGGAATCGGTGGTTTCGAGTACGGATGGTCGCTGGGGCTGTGCATTCTAAACGCATTCCTCGTTCTCTCTTTGTCGCGGCAGATGTCGCATCGTGCGGCGCAGTACCGCGAATCGGAACTGCGCAGATTGCGGGTCGAAATGGATCTGATGAAGCAGCATCTCAAGCCGCATTTTCTTCTCAATTCGCTCAACTCGATCGCCGCATGGATCGAAGAAGATCCGCCGGTAGCGGCGCGGCTTGTCACGGCCTTCGGACGCGAACTCCGCATGGTGATCGATGCCTCGTCGCAGCCGCTTGTCACAATGGAACGCGAGCTCGATCTCTGCCGCACTCATCTCGAAGTCATGAGTCTGCGCCACGGCAAAAGCTATTCACTTTCCGTAAATAACCGATACGGCGATTTCATGATTCCGCCGCTCATTCTGCATACCATTGTCGAGAACGGACTCACGCACGGTTTCCGCGAAAAGCCGGAAGGAATTTTCTGCGTGAGTTGCGAAAAAACGCCGCGCTGGTTTTCGATCATCCTGTCGAATAACGGGAGTTCCGATTCGCACAAATCCAGCAGTGGCGGCACCGGTCTGCGCTATGTAAAAGCGCGGCTCGAAGAGGTGTTCCCCAGCAAATGGGAATTGACAAGCGGACCGGTTGCCGATGGTTGGCAGACCGAAATCAAATTGATCGGAGTTGACAGATGAGAATTGTAATAGTCGAAGACGAACCGGTTGCGGCACGACGCCTCGAAAGACTTGTCCGCGAAATTCCTGCGGCAGCATCAGCCCAATTCACACATTGCCAATCGCTCGACGATCTTCTCGGCATAGGAACCATGAGCACCGGCGACATTCTTCTACTCGATCTCAACCTCTCCGGCGACAACGGTTTCACCGCACTCGACATGATCGCCGGCGGCGGGTTCAGCACGATCGTTGTTTCGGGAAATGTCGAACGCGCGATAGAGGCATTTGCCTACGGAGTAGTCGATTTCGTTCCAAAGCCGGTCGAACCCGAACGGCTGCTTCAGGCATTCGGGCGCATTCCGATACCGAGTCCTGCACAGCAAGCAAACAAAAGCCTCGCAGTAAAAGACGGCGGACGCCTCCGGTTTGTCAGGCTTGACGATATTGCCTTTGTCAAAGGCGGTGGCGACTATGCCGAAGTCCATCTGCGAGACAAATCATTCTTCCTCGATGACCGCACACTTGACGCAATGGAAAAAGAACTGCCCGAAAGCTGGCTGCGGGTTCACAAGTCGTACATTGTTGATTCGTCGCGAATAGAATCGCTTCTCTCACATGGTGGCGGACGTCATGCCTGCATTCTCAACGACGGAACAGAGATTCCGGTGGGCCGGTCGAGGTATGCCGAACTGGGCGAGAAATTGGCGGGTCGATAAATCGGATTATTCATCCGGTGTGAATTAGAAGCACATAGCCCTGTTATCAAATGACCTCACCCCCTGCCCCCCTCTCCTTCAGAGAGGGGGAATCCTTCGTTACATTTTTTCAACATATCTCCCCGGATATGCTTCAAAAATGCGCCTTGGTCTCGCCATTTTCGCGCGGTCTCGCTGGAAAACCGAATTAATAGAGGTGCCCTTAAGAACGCTACACTTTGACCTCATCCCCCGACCCGTTCTATTTCCTCGCCAGCTCGGGAACTTCTCCGAAAGACGAAGGGGAGCTTGCTATTGAGCATTTTTACGTTCCCAACGGGAACAAAT
>CAIOZP010000676.1 GCA_903862805.1 uncultured Fibrobacterota bacterium | reverse complement strand
TTCCCACTTGATGGAAACGGAATCGGTATATCTGACGGAAGTTACCTCGGTCGGCCCGTACGGTGCCGCAAGGCACCCGCTGACAGTAGCAGAAGCCCAGCCTTCCCTTTTGCCAAGGGGTGTTATAGCAAGCTTGTAATAATACCGGAGAGAATCTGTTGGGCTGTAGTCATCGTAGTAATAAACCGAATCGCTGACGGTATCTGTAAGTATCAGTATGAAATTTGAAAGGCTGTCTAACGATCTGAAAAACTTCCTTTGAACCGAAGCCGTTTCTGCATGATTTGTCCATTGCAAAGGTATATAAAATTCCGAGGAATATGTGGAAGAACCTCCGACGTAATAAGTATCGACAAACATGCTGTCCGGCGTGTGTTTACCGGCATCGGAATTGACGCTGTCTACCAGAATCGTGTCAGAAATGATCATGCTGTCTTTTAAGAATATTTCTGATTTATAGAATCTTGCAGCACCCGGGCTTCTGTCCGTGAGAATAGTTGGATCACCCAAAAGTTTGGACTTTGCAGCAACCGTCCAAGTACCCGAAAATGAACTCGCACGAAGAACAACAACGCTGTCTCCAACGGCACTGCTTACTCCGACCATGAATTTTCCCGACTCGTGCGCGATCCACATGACCTTCTGCGATGCAATGGTAAAATCTGTCGGGATTACGAGAGCAGTTATAGCAGAAACGGTGTCGTTAGTGGGACCGCCTTTCCAGATTTTTCCATGAATGTCTGTGACTGAAATCCGCAGGTTGCATTTTTTACTTCCGAGTTTGATTCCGCCAACGACAAGCATGCTGTCGGAAATCTTTGTCACTGTAAGCGTTTTGTATGCCGAACCGTTTACAGATAATTCAGCAAAAAAAGCCAGCGTATCCAATGAATCCTTGTCAGAACTTGAGATCGGCACTTTCAGTGTTCCGGTACTATCCGATAAGTTGAAGGTCTGCCACGAATAACACTTCACGGTATCTGCAACACTCAATACCGGCGGAGTGTTTACAGACCAATTGTCGCCACCCTGATCGTTTGGATTGTTGCGCCCGACAAGGCTGTCAACCTTTGCGCATCCTGAAATAATCAGAAGCATTGCGGCAGAAGCCGCTACGATATTAAAAATAAATTTTCTCATTGTCGCTCCGATGAATTTCAAAATGGAATCGAAAGACAGAAGAAGAATCCGAACCCGCCAGCGACACCATACAAAATATTCCTGAATACGGTGTTTTTCTTCGCTGAGTCATGAGAGTTCTGATAGTCAGAGTAATACATTGAATACTGTGATGTGCTCAATCCAGATTTGTTGTACTTTGTCAAAGCGTCTGAGGCACTCGAGTTGTCGCTCTTAACGCGGGAATTGAAATAGATACCTGTTCCCAATGCTCCGGCCGCCAGAGTTCCAAATACAATTCTTCTTGCCCAGCGACGCGGTGCGGCGTCCTTACGATTCGCCTTATTTATGGAATCAACCGCAGCCGAATTGTAAAGGATGTACGCCTCTGTATCGAGCTTACCTTTGATCACGTTTATCTTGGCCGATACAGGGCGGCAGTCTTTCATCGTCAAATACAGTGAGTGTTCGCCGGGGTAAACAGAATCGGAGGTCCATGGCGTTGTTCCGACATTCGCATCATCAAATTTAAGAGACGCTCCTTGAGGATTTGTTTTGACTATGACCACTCCGTATTTGTGAGTCATGGTCGTTTCGATTTTCTTTGTGACACCGGCATTCAAATCAAATGATTCAATATAGTCGTCATACTTTGGCGAAGACAGTTTGAGCGAATATCTTCCGGGGAGCAATTGCGCATTTGTAAAGGGAGTTTTCCCTTCTTCGCGTCCGTTAAGCTGAACCGAAAAACCGTCCGGAACTGTTTTGACCACGAGCATCGCTGCGTTGTTGGCAGGGTGTATCTGGGGTGTGGATGTATCAACTGCGGCCTTCTGTTGAACCACTCCACCAGACGAAACCTGAATATTTGCAGAGGAAGTATCGAGTCCGACAAGCTTTCTGGCAATTCCGGGCATCACCGTAATTACGTCTTCTATCCGCCCCGGAATATCCTGGCTGACGACTTTCTCGACACGGCCGGTACGAACGTCGATTATTCTTACGTTCAACATTGTCAACGTGCCGAGGCTGCCGATCGATCCGGCGATAACACTTCGCACGCCGAGAACCTGACCCATCTCCACAAGACAGGCTTCGTCCGAACACGCACCGGAGTTCTGGAAGCCCTGCTCTTTCAGGATGTCGTTGATTTGCTCACGTTCGAGGAGCGTCACCATTCCTGTCTTGAATAGCTCAACGTTGAGTCGGTCGGTAATCAGTCCGGCTTCACTTGCACTGATACCAGCAGCGTTCTTGAGAGTAAGAACCGCCACAGTATTTGTCGCCTGTGACTTGGGCTTCTGTTGATCAGGACTCTGGGCCGAATCGGTTGAGCCTTGAGATAAGCCAACCGAAACAGCCGCCAACACCGAAATAATAAACTTCAACATACTGATCTACTTCCATAGGCTTGATTCACTTGCCGCTGCAGCCAATATAATTTTTTGCTGTCTGGAAGGATTCAGATAAGGACGATCAAGCCTTCGGAGGAACCGCCGGCCCTGCGATCTTGATTGACAATTCGCGAAGCTGTTCGGGAAGAACCTCACATGGCGCGTTCATCATCAGATCCTGCGCCTTCTGGTTCATCGGGAACGCGATTACCTCACGGATGTTGGTCTCGTCGGCAAGCAGCATTACCATTCTGTCAACTCCGGGAGCGATGCCACCGTGCGGAGGAGCGCCGTATTTGAACGCGCCGATCATCGCCGGAAACTTGTCGTCAACAACCGATGAATCGTAGCCTGCAATCTCGAAAGCCTTGTACATTACATCGGGCCTGTGATTACGAATCGCACCAGACGAAAGCTCGATTCCGTTACAGACAATATCGTACTGGAAGGCAAGAATATCGAGCGGATTTTTGTTGAGAAGCGCATCCATTCCACCCTGCGGCATGCTGAACGGATTGTGCGAGAAGTCAACCTTGCCGGTCTCTTCGTTGAGCTCGTACATCGGGAAATCAACGATCCAGCAGAACTCGAACACGCCTTTTTTAATCAAGTCAAGATCGCGAGCAAGTTTGAGTCGCAAGTCGCCGCATATTTTCGCAGCTTTTTTTTCCTGATCACAGATAAAAAATACAACATCACCATCTTTGACATTGTTCATTTGAGCTATGACATTAATTTCTTCTGGTGTGAGAAATTTGAGGATTGGCCCCTTAACCTCTCCATCCTTCCACGATAGATACGCTAAACCTTTCGCACCGATACTCTGAGCATACTCAACGATCTTGTCGAAAAAGCTGCGCGGTTGATTGGCAATCCCCGGAACTGGAATGGAACGAACAACCGAAGTCAAGTTCTTTACCGGCTCTGAAAACGCCTTGAATCCGCTATCTTGGAACTGAGCACTCATATTGCGGATCTCGATCGGAATGCGAAGATCGGGCTTGTCGGAACCATACTTGAGCATCGCCTCACGGTAAGGAATTCGCACGAACGGCGCGGGCGTTACGACCTGAGTCGAGAACTTCGTGAAGGTACTGACCATGAGATCTTCGAGCACCGCGAATATATCGTCCTGAGTAACAAAGCTCATTTCAATATCGAGCTGATAGAACTCGCCAGGCGAGCGGTCGGCACGCGCATCTTCATCACGGAAGCACGGCGCGATCTGGAAATATTTATCGAAGCCCGAAACCATGAGAAGCTGTTTGAACTGCTGCGGAGCCTGAGGCAGCGCATAAAATTGTCCTGGATGAACTCGAGAAGGCACAAGGTAGTCACGCGCACCTTCGGGAGACGAGGCTGTAAGAATCGGCGTCTGGAATTCGGTGAATCCGTAGTCCCACATCTTCTCGCGCAGGTAACGCACGACCTTCGTGCGGAACAGAATATTCTCGTGCAGACGAGTGCGACGCAGATCGAGATACCGGTACTTGAGACGCATATCTTCGGGCGCCGGATCTTCCGGAAAAACCGGAAACGGAACCTGCTCGGCCGGCCCAAGAACTTCGTACGAAGAGGCCAGCACTTCTATTTCGCCGGTGGCCATTTTCGGATTGATATTTTCTTCGGTGCGGAAAACGACTTCGCCATCAAAGCTAACAACAGTCTCCTTTGCAAGACGCGAAACCGCATCCTGAAACGAAGCCTCCGGATATACAACAATCTGCGTTAGTCCGTAGTTGTCGCGCAGGTCGATGAAGAGAACACCACCGTGATCACGACGATTGTGAATCCATCCGGAAACTCGAACATTCGTGCC
>CAIOZP010000675.1 GCA_903862805.1 uncultured Fibrobacterota bacterium | reverse complement strand
GGAAAAGGAACCTGGGCGTAAAAAACAATGGGGTCAGTTGGGTCCCAAGTTGTTGTGGATCATCTTTCCTGATATATATGCATCATCTTTACAGGATATCCCGTTAGCTCACTGACAACGCTCGACTGGTTGAACAGTTTGTTTTCCTGACCAACGCAGATCCGAAGGACTCGAAGGCTTTTTTCTCGTTGTCAGAAGCATATGCCGGTCAGAACGATCAGGCCAATGCTCTCAAGGCGCTCGAGAAGGTTATAGCTCTCGATGCCCAGAATGTCGAAGCCTACGCACGTCTTGCTGATATTTACTCGAAGTCGGGTCAGCAGGACAAGGCTAAAGCCACTTACGAAAAGATGATGGGACTGCGCCCGAACGATCCTTCTGTCTATCTGATTCTTGGAAACTACAACCGCAATGCGCAGAAGTACGCCGAGGCTCTTCCGCTTTACCTCAAGAGCAACATGCTTGCGAAGAGTGCCGACGCGCTTGATGGAATGGCAGTCTGCGCCGCCGCCCTCGACAAGTGGAGCGAGGCAATGGATGCCGCAGAGAGTGCCGTCGCTGCCGATGCTACAAAGTTCTCGTCGCGCCTTGTGCTCGCCGAGGCCCTTATCCGTGCAAAGAACTATACTGCAGCGAAGCAGCATGTCGATATGGTTGTTGCGGCCAAGCCTGGTGTTGCGAAATACCTCGGCTGGCAGGCTCTCTGCTACGATGCAGCAGGCGACAAAGACGGACTTGCAAAGATCGACAAGCAGATTGTCTCGCTTGACAAGCAGGATGCGGCATCGCGTCTTCGTCTTGCCAAGTACGACCTTGACAAAGGCGACAAAGATGGCGCAACCGTTCTTCTCAAGGAACTCGTGACGCTTACGCCTAAAGATCCTTTTGTGTTCAAGAGCCTGTACCAGATTTCGAAAGATAAAGCCGACAAGGCAGGTGCAATCAGCTACCTTGCCACATACCTGATCCTCAGTCCGAGCGATGCAGAGGCGCACAAGAATCAAGGCGATCAGTTTTATGAAAAGAAGGATCTCGACGGCGCGCTTACCGAATATCGTACGGCGCTCAAGATTGATCCGACCGTCAAGGGCTTCTATGGCCGCTATGCCGAGATAGTGATTGCAAAGGGTCAGACCGAAGAAGCCATCAAGGCGCTCAACGGTGTGATAGCCTCCGGCGATGCCAATGCCGGAACATACCAGACACTTGGCTCGATCTACGAAAAGGGCAAGACCTATCCGAAGGCTATCGCGATGTTCCAGAAGGCGCTGACACTTGAGCCTTCCAATACTTCGTTGCTTTGCGCCCTCGGCGATTGCCAGGCTGAATCCGGTGATCTCATGAATGCCGTTTCGTCTTACGAACAGGCGGTTATGATGAACACCAAGGCCGTTACCGAATACAAGACACTTGGTGATCTCTATACGAAACAGGCCAAGGCCGATCAGGCGTTCAAGGCTTATGCCAAGTATCTCGACGGGAATCCGGCTGACGAGGCAGTTGCAAAGAAACTCGCCGACATCTGTTACGGAAAGAAGGATTGGGCAGGAACTGTAAAGTACCTCGCGCTTGCGAAGTCCACCGCCGGTACAGAAGGCCAGCTTCTCATGCTCGGCACGGCACAGTTTAATCTTCAGAAGTGGGCTGATGCGTCCACCGCATTCTCAAAGTGGTTTGATGAATCCGGCAAGAAGGCTTCTCCCAAAGACAAGGCATCAGTGCTGTTGATGGCTGGCACATCGTACGAAACGCAGAACCTTCCTGACAAGGCGATCGAGGTTTACGACGAATACTGCAAGTTGCCGGGAATGCGCAACGCCGACGCTGCGTTCAAGCGCGCCCTCCTTCGCGAAAAGAACGATACAAAACTTGCCGTCACTATTTACACACAGAATCAGAAGGAATATCCGCAGGATACCAGGAACTATCTGCAACTCGGTCTTATCTACAGTAAGGATCAGGCAACGCTTCCGAAGTCTGCCGCTATGCTCGAGAAGGCAGTAGCCAATGTTGGAAAAGACAAGACTGTATGGCTTAGCATTGCTCAGGTCTATGGCAAGCTCAATCAGCCGGCCAAGGAACTTGATGCCTACAAAAAGTATATCGAAGCTGATCCGCAGAACGTTCAGGCTAATGTCCGCATCGGTTCGATTCTCATGACCAACAACAAGACTTCAGAGGCGATGGTTTACCTTGAGACGGCAAATACGCTTTCTCCGAACAATCCCGACGTTATGATCAAGCTTGCCGAAGGTTATGTGAAGACAAACCGCCCGAAGGACGCGCTTGCCCTTCTCCAGAAGGCCAAGGCTGTCCGCAAAGATGATGTTGATCTACGTAGCAACCTGTTCCTCAGTTACGCCAAGCTCGGCATGGACAAAGAGGCAATGCAGGAGGTCAAGGAACTTGTCGACATGACACATGACAACAAGTACCGCCTTGAATATGCCCGCTACCTCTTTACTTCGGGCAAACATAAAGATGCCTCCGAACAGATCGAAGACATCAAAGCGACCAACCCCGAAGACCTTGATGCGCTTATGCTCAGCGCCGACATCCGACGTGCAGACAAGCAGCTTGACAGTGCAGTTCAGGTCTATAAAGAAATCGGTTTCATCAATCCCGACTATGCACCGGCTCTTTGCGGTCGTGCCGATTGTCACCTTGAACAGAATAAGCCGCTCTGGGCTAACGATTTTTACCAGAAGGCCTTGCGCGCCGACCCGAAGTGTTACAAGGCGTATCTTGGCCTTGCACGCCTTGCAAAGGTACGTAAAGACAACGCCGGTTATGCCGACAATGTGAAGAAAGCTTTCGCAATTGCTCCCGACGATCCGGATGTCAAGGCGGAATACGCCAAGATCTCCAAGTGAGCAAAGAACTGTATCGTGACAACGTCTGCGCAGTCATCGGCCCAAGTGCCGGTGACTGCGTTCTTATTTGTCACCGTATTGGGGCTGTCGAAAACGAGGGCTGGCAGTTTCCTCAGGGTGGCATCGACCCGAAAGCCGACCTGATATCCGAGATGAAGCGCGAACTCCTCGAAGAAATCGGCAACGACCGCGTAGCAGTCATCAAAATTGCCTCCGGACTTTACCGGTATGAATATCCTGAAGGTGCGAGTGTAAACAAACGCGGATACATCGGTCAGCAGCAACGATGGGTATATGCCCGATTCATCGATGCCGAGCCTCAAATTCGTTTCGACGCAACCGATCATCATCCAGAGTTTGATTCCTGGCGTTGGGCATCACCAGCAGAAGCGATGAAGCTCATTGTCGATTTCAAAAGAAAAGTATATAAGGAAGCATTGTACGATCTTGATTTGATCTGAAAATGTGCCTTTGATTTCCGGCTTTCCCGAATCATACGAACCAAGCTGCAACAATTCACGACTTGATTTGCGTGATGGAGTTATATTCATCCAAACCGAAAACAAGATGAAGCAGGTTGGCAAAATGAGAATTCTTTCGGCGATGTTTCTTTCAGCGATGCTCTTTATTCCGGCCGATGCCGGAAAGCGTCTGACAGTCCCTACAGAATATTCGAATATCCAGAAGGCGATCCACGCGGCGGGTTGTGGCGACACGGTTTACATACTGCCCGGAACATACCGCGAAAACATCGTGATGGCCGACAGCGTCATCGTCAAAGGCTCCGATGTCGAGAAGGTGATCCTCCGTGGCAACCGTCGTGATGCCGTCGTTCACGCGGCCAACTGGGCGGTGCTCAGCAGCGTAACGGTTACGCAAGGCGCGATCGGCGTCATTTCCGAAAACACAAACATGATTATCGAGAACTGCATCATACGCGACAACTTCCGCACCGGTATTCAGTGCGTGGTTTCGCTTCCCGAAATCCGCAACAACCTCATCATGAGCAACCAGTGGAGCGGAATCTATTGTGAGCTTGTCTCATACGGAATGAGAACGGCGATCGAAAACAACGTGATTGCGCATAACGAAAACTCCGGTATCTCGCTCTCGCGCAAAAGTGGCGTACTGGTTCAGGACAACGTGTTCATCGGCAACAAGCAGTTCGGTGTGTGGGTCAGTCCCGACAGCAGAAAGTCGCGCCTTGTCTATAACGATTTCTGGTTGAACCGTAAAGACTATAACAGCGATGCCGTAGTTGATGCCAGCAATGTCGCGACCGATCCGCTCTACGCATATTACCGAAGCGACCTCGTTTATACCTCGATCCTGAAAAGTAATTCGCCCTTGTTGACCATGGGCAAGGACGGATTTCCTATCGGCATTGTCGATCCTGAGAAGGCAAAAAGTATTAAACGCGACAGCGACGGTGATGGAATTCCCGACGACATCGATCAATGCCCCGATCAACCCGAAGACATGGACGGTTTCGAAGATCAGGACGGATGTCCCGACCTCGACAACGATCAGGACGGCATCTACGACGTGAACGATGCCTGTCCGAATCTGCCCGAAGATTTCGATGGTTTCCAGGATCAGGACGGATGTCCCGACTATGATAACGACCAGGATGGCATACCCGATTCAACCGACAAATGTCCCAATGTTCCAGGGCCTGCGAGCAACAATGGATGTCCGGAGAAGAAATGACCGAAACTCCTGACTGCCATGAACGCCTTGCGGAAATGTGTTCCGTTCTCGCTGAAGGCAATGTTGAATGTCCCGATGTGAGAACTGCACTTTGTGACTTGGCCTTTGCGACAGCCGCACATTTTGGCGCGGAAGAAACGGTGAGAATCCTTTCGACCGCCGAGGCTTCGCTCTCTGCCAGAGGTGGTAAGCATGCAAACGAACTTGATGCAATTTACGGAATCTGTCTGCTCGCCGGAGAGGTCCTGCACGATGCCGGCCAATGGGGCGAAAGTCGGCGCTGGCTTGAAAAGGCTGTCTGCGCAAACGCCTCCGGAGCCGAGGCTTTTCACGACCTTGCGATAAATGCCATTGCGATGGGCGACAGCGACTCCGCTATCCGTGCACTCGAAAACGAAATCGCAGTCGCGCCAGGTAACTACTACGCCTACACGCTCCTCGCATCGCTCTACGAAAAATCCGCAATGACGAAGGAACCGAACGGACTCTCGGAGCATTGCTCGAGCGCAATCCAGGGAACCTGCGGGCCTTGCATTCACTCATCGTTCATCACCGCAAGCGACATCCCGACACAGACATTTCGTTGCTCCGCGACCGCATAATCCACGCCGACCGTGCGCTCATCAATCTCGACCTGATCATCTGGACATATCACATGATAGAGGCTGGTCTCGAAAAGGGTGCGCTGCTTCATCTCTCCGAAATCAATCCGGCACGGCCAGCACATTCGCTTGCGTCGCTTTTGCGCGCGATAATCTACGATCATGTGAAAGACTATTCGCTGCGGCGTCTCGAACTGATTTCGTTCATACGGGCAAGCTTGTGGAACCTTAATTCGATGAAGGTGAAGCTTGACGAAGTGGGAACCGTGTTCGGTAGAAAAACGGCCGAGGCCCTGCAGAGCAAGATAATTGCACTCATTCCTGGCTATGAAAAAAAGTCATCGCCTGATGACTGTGACAACCCTGCCTGATTTTCTTTCGATATCGACATGCCATTTCGCGCCGTCGGCAGTGCTGCCGCCGATGATCCACATATCAGCAGAGTCTCTGACGCTTATTGTTTTGTAAAGTAATCCGCTGCTTCCGAAGTGCCATTGAGCGATCATCCGTCCGGCATCCAGTGCTTCGCGCGGGCTTGTAATTTCGTGCGGCCGGAGTTTCCACGCGATCATGCCGGCGTAGATTGTTGCGAGGATCAGCACGGTTCCGGAGAACGCGAGGAATATGCGGCCGGCGAGTGAGTTTCCGAGCGGAGGAAGTCCGGTACCGTCGGTCTTCGGCGATTCCTCTTTGTCAATTTCACTTGATGACATCTTCGCCGAACTCCTTTGCAACTATTGCTTTCATATCGTCGGCGAGCGGAGCTTCGATTTTGATATATTCGTCAGTGACAGGATGAGAAAAGGCCGTGACGGCGCAGTGCAATGCCTGCCGCGCGATATACGGAGACGGCACTCCGTAGGCTTGATCGCCA
The DNA here is from genome assembly GCA_903862805.1 of uncultured Fibrobacterota bacterium. Lineage (GTDB taxonomy): Bacteria > Fibrobacterota > Chitinivibrionia > Chitinivibrionales > CAIOZP01 > CAIOZP01. Next base: position 376 of record CAIOZP010000675.1, on the reverse strand, counting down.
ATGATCGGGCACCCGATGTGCGCAAGATGAATGCGGATCTGATGTGTGCGTCCGGTCTTCGGAAACACTCGTACAAGTGAAAGTCCACTGGCAGACGTAGCGATGGTTTCATACGAGCTGAAGGCATTGCGCCCATGCTCGAAGTCCACTTTGAATCGGCTCGATTCGCCGCGCCTGCTGAGTGGCGCGGCGATATTTCCTTCGCGCGGATCGGGAATTCCCTCGACAATCGCAAGGTATTCTTTATGGATCTCGGCGCGGGAAAAACCATCTTGTAATTTAGCCATTGCCTCGTCGTCGCGCCCGACAAGAACCACGCCGGAAGTGAGCTTGTCGATGCGATTGACCATTCCCGCTTCGGGGAAAGTCCGGCCAT
>CAIOZP010000674.1 GCA_903862805.1 uncultured Fibrobacterota bacterium | reverse complement strand
TACAAAAATGGGTCTACTCAAGGAACAGCCTTCACAGGATTAAATTCTGGCCCTTACTATTTTGCGGTAGAGGCTAGATCAGCAACGCCAAACAACTGCGCGATAAATTTCGGCCAACAGCCATTCCGTGGACTGTATGTTTCTGGCTCTGGCTCGTCATATGTCGGAACGGGTGCACCACCCTCCGGCTTCTCCGCGTTAAACACTCAGAACCTACCAACGCCGACGATAGCTAACGGCGCGCAGTATATGGCTGCGGTGACATATCAAGGTGCGACTGCTCCTAATACCGTGACAACGACAAGTTCTAATAGCGGCAACAATCCTAACGGCGTATCATTCCAGCCAGACCTAGTTTGGATTAAGTCACGTTCGGCGGCAACAGACCATAAGCTGACAGACGCTGTTCGGGGGACAACTAAAGCGCTTGTTTCAGATTCAACGGCTGCGGAAACAACGGATACAAATGGTTTAACGGCATTTACTGCGTCCGGCTTTACCGTTGGTTCTGATACCACATATAATAATACTACTGGCCCAGCGACATATGTTGCGTGGGAGTGGAAAGCTGGCGGCACTGGCGTAACCAACACAGATGGGTTTGTCACAAGCACAGTCAGCGCAAATACAACGGCTGGATTTAGTATTGCGACTTACACAGGCAATGGTTCAAACTCTAGCGTGGGCCACGGTCTAGGCGTAGCGCCAAGTATGATTATTGTTAAATCACGCAGCGCCGCAACAAATTGGACTGTTTATCATTCATCGGTTGGAACAGGTAAATATCTTAATCTTAATGCAACTTCCGCCACTACTACAGATGTTAATTATTTTACAACTGTCACCACCGCATTATTTTCGATGACGGGTTCTGCAACTAATATTAATACTAATGCCGCAACTTATGTAGCCTACTGTTTCGCACCCGTCGCCGGATATTCAGCCTTTGGCAGCTATACGGGGAATGGTTCGACAGATGGGACTTTTGTCTATACGGGCTTTAGGCCCCGCTATCTTCTTTGGAAGATTACAAGTGGAAGTGGCGGGTCTTGGCAAGTTAAAGATACGTCACGAGATACATATAACGCTGCTACTACCACGTTATATCCAAATCTTAGTAATGCCGAAGCATCAGATACTGCCGTAGATATATTGTCTAACGGCTTTAAATTACGCGCATCTACAGGAGAAAATGCTTCTGGCACTACAGTAATCTACGCCGCATTTGCCGAAAATCCTTTCCGTATTGCGAGGGCTCGCTGATATGGGCAAGAAAATGGATGTCGTTAAAAAGTTTTGGGCCAAAGTTGAGCGGCGTTCGGATAACGAATGTTGGCCCTGGAAAGGTTCGTTTGACAAAGACGGCTACGGGCAGATTTGGGATGGCAATATTGGAAAGATGCTGCGGTCTCATAGATTATCAGCTCAAATTCATCACGGCGAAATAACAGGGATTGTCTGCCATAGCTGTGATAATCCTTCTTGCTGCAATCCTGCGCATTTATTCTATGGAACGTCAGCGGATAATGTTGCGGATAAAATAGCTAAAGAACGTCAAGCGCGTGGAGAGAAGCAAGGGCATAGCAAACTGACAGAAGAACAGGTTGCTGAAATCCGCAAACGCGCAGACGAAAGCTACAAAACATTAACTGACGAATTTAACATCTGTCCATCCACCGTTTATCGCATATGGAACGGTGATGCTTGGAAACACTCGCATAGTAGGGCAAGATAATGTTTATACTCGACGGCAGACAACTTCCGCTAGACATACCATTTGAGCATGATGGTATTCAGTATCCCAACAACTGGCTGCGGCTTGCTTCGCCAGAAGCGCGAGCAAATATCGGCATCACAGAAGTTCCGGATCAGCCAAGGCCCGACGACAGATTTTATTGGGTCAGCGGCCCGAATGCCAATGGCGATTACACCGCGATACCAAAAGATCTTAACGATCTAAAAGCAACATGGAGCGCGCAATTTAAGCAAACGGCTTACACTATGCTGCTTACAAGCGATTGGATGGTTGTTCGCAAGCAAGAAATTGGAACGGAGATTCCTGCTGATTGGTCTACTTATCGCGAAAGCATCAGGACAACTGCGCAATTGGCAATAACAGATCTTGAATCGGCAACGGACATTGACGCATTCATTACGTCCGTTACATCAGTTCAGTGGCCTGTATCACCAGATCAGCAAGCCATGTTTCCTGCGCCAGTAACGCCGGAACCTGTAGATCCTGCGCCAACAGGTCCGACTGGATAAATATCACCGGCAATCTCAGAAGGGGGAGATTATGCCATTTAGCTCAGAGAGCGGAAAAGCTTACGTCCGCAATATAGTTGGTCGCGTTAAGCATGAGCGTATGCTCGATATTGGATGCGGCAGAGGCACATACGCCAAGATATTCCCAGACGCGCATTGGACAGGCGTTGAGGTGTGGGAGCCTTATGTCGAAGAGTTCAAGCTCAAAGACCTGTATCAGCAGCTGATACTTAGCGATGCGCGTGAGCTAGAAAGATGGCGGAAGTAAAATGCTATGGGGAATGGATACATTACAAATGAAAATTGCAGTTTCTGCTATAAGCCATAACGAGGAAAAACACGTTAAAAGATTTTGTGATAGCGCCAAAGACGCTGACATCATTCACATTGCTGATACAGGGAG
>CAIOZP010000673.1 GCA_903862805.1 uncultured Fibrobacterota bacterium | reverse complement strand
TTGCTGGAATTATTTCGCATGATGTCAAGTTGTCGCTGGTGAAATATTGGCAAGACATTTCGGGGCGCTGCGAAAATTTCGAGCCGGTGGCCGACTGTGCGCTTCAACGGTTGATGCAGGCGCTTGGAGCGTACGGGAATCTTTCGATTCACAAGGGCAAGCCGGCGTACACACGTTTTTTCAAACCCGCACTTGACAGTCTTTCGAGTGTATTGCAACATGAGCCCCGTTATCCGGTGATCCGTAAAATTGTTGCCGGATGTCTTGCAATCGAAAATCGCGAGCGAGCAGGAGTTGACAAATGAAATTCTCAGTATCCGAAGTCGGACTTTACAAATTAGTTACCATCAGTGAAACACAGAACAGCATCTCCGAACTTACAGAACTCAAGTCTATTGTCGAATCATCTCTGCGCCACGGCGACCGCCACATGGCGGTAAAATTCACCGACGCATCATATATGTACAGCGGCGCGATTTCGGTTCTGGTAACGTGCTACCGATTGCTGCGCGAGCAGGGCGGAAACATTTGCATCGTCGAACCTCACGACCGAGTGCGCGAGCTCCTTTGTCAGATGAACATCGACACATTCATCGACATCTGTTCGAAGGAAGAAGAGCTTTTGACCCGGATAGATTGATCCCAACCGCTACTTTTTTACATAAGAGATGTGAACGTTTTCGATGAGGCCCGCGATCTCGTCGAGATGCGAACCTTTGCTGTCACATATCAGAGGAATGTATCCGCCCTTCGCCGGAAATCTTCCAAGAGCCGCGTCGGCGTAGAGTGGAAAGGAATCGCTGCCAGCGTTGACCCATGCATGATAGCACCATCCGCGACCGTTCATATAGACCAGTCCCATCATGACCTGTGCTCCGATTCCTCTGGCGCGCAAAAGCGCCGCGAGCAGAACCGCATGCTCGCCGCAGTCACCGTAACCGGCACGAAGTGTTTCCGATGCGTTGGAGAATGCCGGTGTATCTTTTTTGATGAGCCTGTCGTAAACATGGAATGTGAGGCGTGAAATTATTTCGCACTTGTCAAGCATGCCGTGACAGACCGAATCGGCAAGAGCGATTATTTTGGGATCGTCGCATTGAACGGTCAGCGTTGGAGCGAGAAGCGAGTCGGGATATTTAGCCGGAAGATTTTCGCAGGAGGTTTCGCGGTCGCGCAGGATCCAGCCGCTTTGAATGCTGTCATACAGTTGTCTTACACTTTTGGAAATCTTGGCATCGCCGCCCAGCGTGACTTTGATCCGTTCATTTTCTGATGGGGCTGATTTGGCGGGTATGTTGAAATTCCGTCCAAGCAGATCGACGAGATCTCTGCTGTCGGAACGAGTTCCTTTTTTGTCAACCTTGCGCATGGTGAAGATCGGTGGGATCTCCATGTAGGTGCTTCGACCGTTACGACCAAATTCCATTGTCTGCGTAGGAGAATTTTCTGATTCGACCGTGAATTTTACGTTGTGATTCGATCCAGCGTTGGTGTCAATGCAGATGATTTTTTGCGGAACGTTCTGCGCGTTTTGCAGATCGGATATTGTGTCGTACCAGATCTGCCCGATTTTGATTTTGTCGGTTTTGATTGCGGTGATAATTGACATCTGCGAAAACAGCGAAGCCTTCGGAGGATCGCAGGCGATCTTCCGTGTGATGCCACCGGCTGTCGCGTTGATCGCCCAGTGTCCGCCATCATTTTTCAAAACCCATTTGGTTTCGCCACCGGCATTTTTCATGGACTGGGAATGCTCGACAAGGCGACCGCTGCTGTCATAGGTTTCTATTTCTCTCAGTTCGATATTGTTTGGCGAACCCGTTTGTCCGGCAGTGAAATTTTCAGACGACAGGTAGGCTCCATTGACAAATGCGAACGATGTCACGCAGGTTCCGATGTCGGCATCTTTCACGAAGACATCGAGGGTGTCGCATCCTGTCAAGAGCGAAAAATCTTTTGCATTGGCTGAACAGGTTGAGAGGAAGACAAGGAGTGCGAGAAATTTCTTCATCGTAAAAATCAGCGATGAACAGCATGTGCCGTGTTGGCGAGGTAGATCGCTTTCTGTATTTCAAAGTCGAGCTTGTCTTTTTCGTAGGGCTTGGTAAGCCAGCGCGAGATTCCGTGCTTGCGCATGAGCTCTTTTTCAGCAGGATAGCCTGATACCACCACGATGATGATGTCGCGGCGGATGCGTTTGAGAGAACGGATAAGGTCGATCGGATCTTCCGCGCCGAGGCGCCAATCCATGACCACAACGTTTATGTCTGCGCTATGTGCCTCGAAACATGTTACGGCTTCATCGGTTGTGGCGGCTTCAAATGATGCGTATGAAAGTTCCGACAGGAATTCGTGCAGGACTTCGCGCATCTTTTGGTCGTCGTCAACCACGAGGATCGTGGCCTTCATCCTGTTCATCATGATTGTGCGCGTGTCGAGGAGTGTGTGTCCTTCGCTGACCGAGATCGGCAGGTCGATCCGGAAACAAGCTCCTCGTTTGCCGCTGTCTTCTACGACAATCGAACCTTTGTGAAGAGCGATGATCCGTTTACACAATGCGAGCCCGAGTCCGGTGCCTTTGCCTTTTTTCTTGGTGGTATAGAAGGGCTCGAAAATTCTTTCGGCGATGTCGTGCGGAATGCCGACACCTGAGTCGGAAATTTTCAGCACCGCGTTTGACGAACCGTTATCGAGGGCGATTACGTAGCATTCGACCGTGATTGTTCCACCGGTCGGCATGGCATCCTTGGCGTTGCCGAAGATGTTTTGAAGGACACGCTTGAGATAAGCCGGATCGCCCTGAACCATCACCGGATCGGTCGAGACATTCATCTCAATCGAATAGGATTCGCCGAACTGTTCAGCAAAGAACGGGATCGTTCCGCGCAGGAATGACGCGAGATCTATTGTGGCATAGTCGAGCGGCTTCTTCCGGCCGAGGGCGAGCAGTTCAGTCACGAGGAAACGCGCATCGGTGAGTGTACCCGAAACAATTTCGAGGTCACGCTTCGTGTGTTCCTCTTCGGTCCGGCCCTTCACACGGTTGAAAATATCGGTGATTGTTTGAAGTATGTTGTTGAAGTCGTGCGCCATACCTGAGG
>CAIOZP010000672.1 GCA_903862805.1 uncultured Fibrobacterota bacterium | reverse complement strand
GGGCCACCGCCAGATTGCCCACTAGCGTGGCCGTGAAGCACGTGGGCTCGATTTCGCGCAGCACCGCCACAAGCTGCTCATTTTCCCGAACCGGCGCCAGCCGCGCCGTTACCATCACGAACGACAGGCGTCCGGCAAATCCTTTTGCATCGGTATGAATCGAGCGGCGTAGAGTCGCGGCACTGTCGAACCATTCGCCAAGCGAGCCATTTACAAGACGCGACTTCGCCTCGGTAAGTGCCGATACGCATTTGTCAAGCTGGGCGCAAACCTCGCTTGTGTTAGTCGCATAGATGTCTTTCCAGACCTTCCATGACGATGCGGCGATGCGCGTCATATCGCGGAATCCACCGGCGGCAAGCGACAGTGTTCCGGGTGTTTTCGCATCGGCCTCTGCAGCGAATTCGACCAGTGCCACCGCAAGAATATGCGGAACATGGCTGATTGTTGCCGTCATTCGGTCGTGGATTTCGGGGTCAAGGATGATCGTTTTGCAGCCACAGTGCTTCGACAGAAACAAAGCCAGATCACCAGCAAGTTCAGTGTCATTAGCGTCAGGAGTCAGTGCATAAATTGCATTCTGAAAAAGATACGGATCAGCGGCAGACACGCCGGTTTTTTCGGAACCTGCCATCGGGTGTCCGCCAATGAATTTCACATTTGCCGGAAGACTTTTTGCCGATTGACAAATGGCAAATTTTGTACTGCCGACATCGCTTATTACCAAGTTGTCCGGCAATGCCATTTCTGAAAGGCGCCCGATTGTTTCGATGATCGCTCCGATTGGTGAGCAAAGAAAAAGCACATCGGCATCACGGACGGCAACATCAAGCTGATCGTGCGAAAAGCCGCAATCGATTACTCCGATGTCCAGTGCCGTTGCAATGGTCGCCTCAGAAGAAATTCCGACAATCGTTCCGGCAAATCCGCTTTGCTTAAGAGCAAGCCCAAGGGATGCGCCAAGCAGTCCGACTCCGTGAATCGCGATTCGCTTAGGAAAAAAGTCAGCCATGAGTTTTGCCCGGTTTCGTCATCAATAAAATTTTACGAGGTGAAAATAGTTGATGGTGCAAACGAATCAGCCGCGGCCTTGAACCCCGTCCCAGAGATCAAAAAAATTCGCCCACTGATAAGGAAATCTGGCGGCGATCCGTTCGGTGTATCCGGCAAATTTCTTCATTGCGTTTTCGATGCCCGCTTGGCGTTCGCTTCGCGGGATACCATCAAGGCGAATCGGCTCGAAACCTTCCATATGGTATTTGAACAGGCCTGGTTTTACGCAGAAGACAGGCAGAATCGGCGCGCCTGTGAGTGCTGCGATCTGGAACGGCCCGATCGGCATTCTGATTGGTTCGCCGAAAAGATCGATCGGCAGAAACGGTGCGCCAGCAACTACGCGGTCGCCGTGGAAGCAAACAATCTCGCCGGCTCGCAGAGCATTGACAAGCGGAACGGTTGTGGCAAGCGGATCCTGCCTGTTCATGGCGATGATGTTGAACTTCCGGCGGCTGTCAACGTCGGCAAGAAGCGACTTGATGTCGTCTCTCTCGTTGTCAAGCATGACAGCGTTGATGGTGGCCGTGATGTTCGGGCCAAGGATGTTGCTTGCGATGTCCCATCCGCCGAGATGCGCCGACAGAAGGATCAGTCCTTTACCTTCGGACAACAGCTCCGCCGCCAGATCCTGATTGACAAACGAATATTTGAATTTCCCCTTTCCAACAAGAAAGGCGACGCGATCGACAAGGATTTGTCCGTAGGAGTGATAGTGAAGCCAGCGCCCGAAAAAACCGGCGGGTTTCATTCCCGAATGACGTCGAAAAGCATTGATCCCCACATGGCCCGGCTTATCAAAAACCGCATAGATCGAAGCTACGATGCAGAGCAGAAGGTAGGCTGGTGCGAGCCCGACGAGTCCGATCATTTTAACAAAGATCGCATTGCCGAGCCGGGTACCTTTACCGCGTCCGTCCCATTTCTGTTCATCAATCGACATCGTTCAATTTCCGTTCGGCATTGAGTTCCTGATTTGTGTTCCGAATCCGGTGCTGCAGAGCAGGAGCCGGAGTTTTCATCGTATATTATTGCCGGTGACAGATCTGAGCGAATGGATAAATCATGCTACGACTGTACTTTTTTTCCGGCACCGGCAACAGCCTTTGGGCTGCCCGTGAAATCGCTTCGCGCCTCGGTGACGGAGAACTTATATCCATACCGGGTTGCGATGCATCCAAAGAAAATATTTCGGCAGACGATACTGTTGGAATAGTTTTCCCGACCTACGCCTGGGGCCCGCCGCGAATGGTCGCGGAGTTCCTCACGGCACTTAAAATACCATCCGGCACATACACGTTTGCGCTCGCCACGTATGCAAGCTCTCCCGGAGCAAGTCTGCCGATGGTTTCCGGCATACTCAAAAAAAATGGTGCAATTCTTTCTGCAGGATTCGGAATAAGCCTGCCGAGCAACTATACGCCCTTCGGTGGCGCGTGGGAACAGGATCGCCAGCAGAAATCTTTTGAAACAGCGAGTGCTTTTTTTGACGATCTTGCTGCCGCTGTGAAATCGCGACTTGAACAGAATGGGCCGTCATTTCCGGCGATATTCGTTCCGGTGGTGAAATTCTTCAACAAATTTTCGGTAAAAGAATTCCGCAAAATGTCGTCGAAGTTTTCGGTTGGAGAGATGTGCAACGGCTGCGGAATCTGTGCGAAAGTTTGTCTGGCGGAAAATATCGAAATGCAGAACGGCAAGCCGCAATGGCTTGACAAATGCGAACAATGTCTTGCGTGTCTGCACTGGTGCCCGAAAACGGCAATCGAACTGGGGCGCATTTCAAAAGGTCGCCTCAGATATACAAATCCTTTCGTAAAAAGTTCCGACCTCGGAGTAAAACAAAAACACGGAAATACTGCTGATGTTAAATGACCCGATCAACGACACCGACCACCACGTGAAACGCCTCTGCAATGGTGCGTTGCTTTTTGCATCGGAAGAACTTCAGGATGGCAATTTTGTGGACAGCCTTGTGTTGATCTGCATTCACAACGCCGACGGTGCTTTCGGACTGATCCTGAATCGCCCTACGCATATGCCGCTTGTCGAGGTTTTCAATATTGATCCGGTTTATCTCAATGTTCGGCGCAGCATTTACATGGGTGGTCCGGTTGACGAAGAAGTGCTGAACATCCTGCACATTACCGATACACCGGCAACCAATGCTTTTCGCGTTCAGGGGCGCGTGTTTCTTGGCGGCGAGTGGAGTTCTGTTGAGTCAATCCTCGACGAAAATCAGGAAGATGTGCGGATGTTCCTCGGGTATTCGGGATGGCATGCCGGTCAGCTCGAACAGGAAATCTCTCAGGGAGACTGGGAGGTTTTCAATGTGGACATGGAACAGTTTCTTCGCGACTGGATGGAACCGAAAATGACAGACCGCGATTCTATCCGTGCATATTTGCGGGGAATCACAATAGATGCGCCAGAAAAACAGGAGCAGTCATGAATCAGCCAATGAACGACACGAAACTCATTGCCGCCTGTGGCCTTTATTGCGGATCATGCCGGAGTCTTCTCTCTGGAAAGTGCCCCGGGTGCAGCGGCAATGAAAAAGCAAGCTGGTGCAAGATCAGATCATGCTGCAGAGGAAACGTGATTTTGTCGTGTGCCGAATGCAACAGCTACGAAGACCCGAAATCATGCAGCAACTTCGACAACATCGTTTCTAAAATATTCGGATTGGTATTCAATTCGGATCGCGCAGCCTGCGTGAGAGCTATACGCGCAGATGGCCGCGAAAAATACGCACAACGAATGGCGACGGAAAAGCGGCAGTCACTGCCGAGGAAATAGGCGCTTTCTTTAGTACAAAACCTGCGCAGAGAGCATGTGAGTGCTTTCATCTTCGGTGTTGTACCAGAAAATCACCATTCCCTTTTCGAATGTGAAACATTCTTCAAGTGAGCGACAGCCGCGGCACGGGAAAATTCTCTTGTGCTTGCTGATTGCATTGCTGATCAGTCCGGCCTTGATGCTGTTCATTTTTGCTCCTCCCTTGAGCTGCCCGATGCGTTCATCATCAGGACGTGGGTGCTGTGGTCGGGAGTATCAAACCAGAAACAGAGACGACCTTCGACGCATGTGAAGCAATCTTCAAAACTGCGTCTTCCGCCGACTGGCCTGATCTTTTTGAAGCAACCGGCGGCTTTTTTCAAAAGAATTCTTTTCTGCCTGCTCATATCGTACCCCCGCTTTCTCATGGGGCAAGTGTCGTGCCATATATATACGCACGAAAAGTGCAGGATATTCGCTGGATTGCGACAGGTTTTACTTCAGGGCGGCAGATTCTTCCACGCGGCATGGAAGTATTTTCCGCAATATGGAAAAACTGGTATTGAAAGAAGCCATTAGCGGCAGTTCCGGTGGGATTTTTGCGAT
>CAIOZP010000671.1 GCA_903862805.1 uncultured Fibrobacterota bacterium | reverse complement strand
GGTATCGAGGTGGTGCGCAACAAGTATTACCTCGATGCACGAGGTGCTGCTCAAACTTCTGTATCGTTCAATCTACCATTTCCTTGAGCACCTCAAGGTCATCAATATGATTTCAAACGAGCTCGAAAACAGCATCACCGACTCGATGGAAAACAAGTACCTGTTGCACATGTTCTCGCTGTCGAAATCTCTTATCTATTATCTCAACGCAATAAGCACCAATGGTGTCGCGATTGATAAATTGCGAAACTATGCCGCCAAGCAGTGCTTTACTCCCGAAGAAATCGAGCTGCTCGACGACATCCATATCGAAAACAGCCAGTGTTTCAAACAAGCGGAAATCTATTCGGGAATTCTTACCGGGCTCATGGATGCGCGCGGTTCAATCGTCAATAACAACCTGAACATTCTTATGAAACGCCTTACTGTAATCAACATCGTTTTCATGCCGCTGAATCTGCTCGCCGGCATTGGCGGTATGAGCGAATACAGCATGATGACCGGCGAAATGCATATCAGCTGGCCGATGGCTTACACTCTGTTCATGATTGCGATGGTAATCATCGGATGGCTGACGCACTTCTTTATCGAGCGCCTCGGAACGCAAAAGAAGCTGCACTTTTCTTTCGGAAAACATCACCGCTGAACAGCGTCATGAAAAAGTTCCTCAAGGGTATTGCCATGTTTCCGTATCTGTCACCTTTCAGTAACAAAGTGGTCATGCGTTTGCGGTAGTACAAAATTATCGGGGACTGAAACAGGACTCGGTTTCAGAAGAAATCGACTTTTTCAGAATGAGGCCGTGCACTGACATGCCCGCGCCGTACGCGATCAACGCGACATTGCCATGCAGCCCTCCGTTTTCGTACAAGGTTTTTTCCAGTTCAAAGAGTGCTGTCGGCGACGACATGTTACCGCAACAGCGGAGGACTTCGCGCGCCGGTATCAGATCGGTGCCTGAAAGCTCGAGATTGCGTTGGAGCTCGTCGAGCATTTTGGCTCCGCCTGGATGAATCGCCCAATGCGCGATGTCGCGCTTGGCCATTCCCGCCTTGTCAAGCAGACGATACACCAGCGGAGGGACAACTTCGCCGACAATTTTTGGAAGTGCCACTGCCAGCCGGTTATGAAGGCGACCGTTTTTGTATATGAATCTGACATCGTCGCGATTTTCAGGAATGAATGACGATTCGCGTTTGTCAATTTTGAGAAGCCCTTTTTCCGCCGATACAAGCACGGCTGCTGCACCATCGCCGAAAATGCAGTTCGATACAAGCAGGCTCATATCGTCGCCCATTTCAAATGTCGCCGATGAGATTTCAACCGAAATAGCAAGGGCGGTTTTATATCCGTTGGATGACACAGAATCTGATGCTGCTGCGATGCATGGAACCGCACCTCCGCATCCGCTTCCGACCAGATCGACGCATTGTATATCGCGCCGTAGGCCAAGTTCTCCTATGAGATATGTGCTGATTCCTGGGCAGACATAGCCGGTGCAGGTATTGACAAAAACGGCATCAATGTCGGCAGGAGTCACTCCCGCTCTGTCAATGGACTTTTGTGCAGCTTCCTTTGCAAGCCGAACTGCCCAGCGCAGGAAACGATCCATCCGGCAGTCCTGATCTTCGCCTTTCAACTTGACAAGATCGGAATCGGTGTCAAATGCAAAATGGCGCGTTTCGATTGACTCATGCGAAAGCATTTTGGATAGCGCATCGAGGCTACGCGGCTTGAGAATCGTACGATAATGTTCTTCCATCAACTCACGGACTCTCGTTTGCGAAAGCGAAACAGGCGGAAGTGATGAGGCTACGGAAGCAATAAACGGCATTTCTTTTCCTTGGATTATCGAGCTGAAAATACAGGCTGCCGTGAGCTGGTATATTTTTGGCAAACAAAGTGGAGGCTGTGTGAGCGACGAAGAAATTCTGCATAAAATCAAAGCCGTTCTGATAGATACCCTTCGTACAGGCGAAAAGGAAATCACACCATCGACCAGATTCGTCGAAGATCTTGGTGCCGATTCGGTTGACAGAATGGCATTGCTGATGGCTCTCGAAGATGCCTTCGCATTTTCTATCGACGACACAACGGCCGCCGGACTCGCAAGTGTTGGCGATGTTCTTGCATTTGTCAAGCAGGTCAGTGCAAAGTGACCCGCGTCGCGATAACCGGCATCGGCATGATTGCCCCTGGTGGTGCCGACACCGAATCGTTCTGGCAAAACTGCCTTGCCGGTCATTCTGTTGTCGAAACAATTCCCGATTCATGGCGAAGATTTGCCGATTATCGTTCAACGCTTTGGGCGCCGTTGCCGCAGATTGACTTGCGCGAAAATGGCATTTTAAAACTCGACGAAATGCAGCTCGACAGATCGGCAATACTTGCATTGATCGCAGCGCGTGAAGCGATCAAATCCGCCGGTCTTTCGGTAGCACTTGCCGATGAACGCCATGGCCGTTTCATGATTGACGAATGGGAAAATATCCGAACATCTGTCGTAATCGGAACCGGCATCGGCGGAGTTTCGTCGCTCATCAGGAATCAGGGATTTCACCTCCTGAACAATGTAGCATCTGTCAATCGCGGCGATGTTGAAATGCCACACCGCTTCAGCCCGTTTGCGGTACCGATGTCGATGCCCAATGCCGTACCTGCGTCTGTGGGGATTCGCTTCGGATTGAATGGCCCGTGTCGCACGGTCTGTGCCGCATGCGCATCCGGAACCATTGCCATTGGTCAGGCATACGAGCAGATTGCACGCGGCGAAACCGACGTGGCACTTGCCGGAGGTGCCGAATTCGCGGCCGACCCATACGGCGGAGTCTTTCGCGGGTTCGATGTTGCCGGAACACTTGTCTCGGATTGTTCTGATCCATCTAAAGCCAATCGGCCCTTCGACAAAAACCGATCCGGTTTTCTTTTTGCTGAAGGCGGCGCCGCCATTCTTGTTCTGGAAAATTTCGAAATCGCCCGAAATCGCGGAGCAAAAATCGTAGCGGAAGTCTGCGGCTTCGCCGAGACATTCGATGCAAATTCGATAATGGCGATGGATGAGTCCGGCAGCCAGATCGAAGCTGCTGTGAGATCATGCCTTGACAAAGCGAGAATCAATTCTGGCGAACGTATTCTCTACAACGCTCACGGAACAGGTACCGTTCAGAACGACAGGATCGAAGCGGAGATGATCGCGCGGATCTTCGGCAGACGCGCACTTGTCAATGCAACCAAATCGATATGCGGTCACACAATCGGAGCGGCCGGAGCAATCGAAGCCGCCGTGCTTGCTCTTTCATTGTCGCGTGGCGAAACCCATGCATCTGTCAATTTGGAAGAAAGC
>CAIOZP010000670.1 GCA_903862805.1 uncultured Fibrobacterota bacterium | reverse complement strand
GGCTGTTCCGCTCTGGTACAAATTTCTACGGTCACAATCTGCCAGTCCGGGTGCTGCCGCAGTTTTCACGTTAGCCTTTATGCTGCATCCGATTACTTACAACGCAGGGATTTTCGATTATCACGGCGAGGCCGTAGCGCTGCCTTTTGTAATAATGTTTATGATGACGTCTCTCTCCGGCCGCATTCGTTCCGCAGCGCTTTTTTTATTTGCGGCATTGCTCTGCAAGGAATATGTCGCACTGGTCGGAATCGGATGGGCCTGCTATCTTTTCACCAGAAAAGAATTCAGGATCGGAAGCCTTATGCTGATCATGTGCATCACCTGGTTTTCCGGAGCGGTTTATTTGCAGGAGCTACTTCGCCCTTTCGGTTTCCCGTCACAAATGGTGATGCACTATGGCCGTGATGTCAGTGCTATTTTGCATCTCCTGGCGCAAGATCCAGTGAGCATAATTTCGCAATACCTCATCACCGATAAAAATATCTCCAACATGATTTTTGCAATGCTCCCGCAGCTTTTCCTGCAAATAATTCATCCGCAAATATTCATTGCTGTTTTGCCGGAACTTCTGAGGAATTTTAGCGCCGGACTGTCTGTTGACAACCACCGGTTTCTGTTGTCCGTGCCGGTGCTGCTGTTCGGGGCGTATGAGGGATTCCGTAGATTGATCTGGCGGGTCGGTATCGTGAATGATTCCAGCATCCTTTGGGCGCTGTTGATTTGTGCGGTCATTTCAAGCACGCTGCTTTCGCAGGCGCCCTGGAGTCGCCGTTTCCTGCTCCAATTTCATGATAGATATGCTATGACTTCTGACAAGCAACGATGTCTGATCAATCTTGCACTGATCCCCGATACGGCAAAGGTGTCATGCTCAGAGAATCTGTATGTCCGGTGCGTTGACAAGAGGGAATTGCATCTTTTCCCGTGTATGGGAGACAGTTCACCATCGTGGATCGCAGTTGACCGGCGAAGGGTATCGGATAGGGAAAATAAAATGTTGGACTCTTTGAGGAATGGCAGCTTACACACAATAATTGATTCAAGTACCGCATGGCTTATCCTGAAGCCTCGCTGAAACGCGATGTCACAAATTAGTCGCGTTGAATGCGAATAATGCAGTGTTTATCCAGGTGGGATCATTTTTTTGAAAAGGCGCGCCGACATAATTGCACCACTCAATAACCGAACGTATATTCTCCCCCGTTCAGCAAAAAGGTGAGTATGTCGAACCTTTCGGAAATACTGAAAAAAATTGCCCCCTACCTTATGGGACTGGGCTTTGGAACCGCGATCATCTCCTTCTTTGTGATGGTTACCGTGTTCAAACCCGGCCCCGGCGGACGTGACATTTGTATGATTGTCGGCACGTCCGGATTCGTTGTCTATGTTTTTGGTCGAATCGGTCTTTCGATGAGCCGCAAGGAAGAGCGTCGAAGGGCCATCGCCGAATCGAATGATGATGACGACGAATAGTACCGAGTCTTTTTCAAAGGCATCTGCTTGAGAATCCAAGACATCCTCTCGATCAACAGCATCGTGATCGATTTCAAACCGACAGACAAGACCGACGCCGTCAGTCAGCTCGGCAGCTTTCTCGCATCTGTCAACGGTATTCCCGATCCTGACATGGTTGTGCGCGGAGCCCTTGAACGCGAGTCGGTGACCTCCACCGGCATCGGTTTCGGTGTTGCAATTCCGCATACAAAAATCGCAGGCATCGACCGCGAGTGCATGGTTGCCGCGCGCTGTGTCGAAGGTGTCGAGTTCGATGCGATCGACGGCGAGCCGGTTCATCTTTTCTTTATGCTGCTTTATCCTTCGGCCCGATACAACGAACATCTCGACCTGCTCAAGCGGCTTTCGATGATCCTTCAGTACGAAGAATCCCGCGACATGCTGATGGAAGCGACCGACGCCAAAGATTTCATGAGCGCGCTTGTCGAGGCTGAAGACCGCTACGTCGGAACCTGATTTTAGCACACGTCAACTACGGATTTTCCATGCCTTCTCTTTTTGATATGCTTCCCGATGGCGACCGCAAGGACGCTCTGATTTCCATGAGCAAACCCGCTCCAAAAACAACCGACAAAACATCTTCAAAAAAATCATTCGACGGGCCACGAGCCTTCAAGCCGATTCCCGACTTTGTAGCAATCGACCTCGAAACCACCGGCCTTTCTGATCGCGACGACCGCATTACAGAAATCGCCGCCGTTCGTTTCATTGACGGACGGGAATGCGAATCGTATTCCACTTTTGTCAATCCTAAGCGAAAGATTCCGGCAAAGATAACCGAGCTAACAGGCATCACCGACGAGATGGTGAAAGATGCGCCGGCCTTTTCCGATGTCATGACAAAACTTCTGGACTTCATTGGTGATCTTCCGCTGTGCGGGCATCAGGTTGACTTCGATGTTGATTTTCTCAACGCCGAGCTGAAGCGCGCAAACCGGCCGCCGGTTAAAAACACCCAGCTCGATACCGCAGCCCTTTCGAGAATGCTTATTGATGGGCTCGCTGCATATTCCCTCGGATCGGTGGCGGCTCATCTGAATGTCGCACTTGTCAATGCGCACAGAGCGCTCGACGATGCGCGGGCTTCGGGCTTTGTGGCGGTGGAACTGGTGCCAAGAATCAATTCGATTCCGCCGCATGTTCGTCGGCGCATGGGTCAGTTCGCGCCTTACTCGTTTTTGAAAGTTCTGCTCATACGCGGGATTCCCGACAGTGTTATTCCAATAGAAAACACGCCGCCGTTGATTTCGCCTGTTCCGATAAAAACCGGTATGCCCGAAGAACCCTTGCCGCTTGCTCGCGATGCGGTCGAATTGTTCTTCGCAGCAAATGGCCCGCTTGCCCAAAAGCTTTCGGGATACTCGCCGCGCAAAGCACAGCAGGCTTTGGCTGTCGCATGTGGAAACGCAATTTCGGGTGCCGAAATAATTGTCGCTGAAGCCGGAACCGGCACTGGCAAATCGCTCGCGTATCTAATGCCTGCCGCAGCCTGGGCCGTGCGTAACGATGCCAGAATTTTTGTCTCGACTGCGACCCGAAATTTACAGGATCAGCTTGCTGGAAAAGACCTGCCGCTTGTTTCCGACATAGTGCCTGGTCTTCGTTTCTGCATGCTCAAAGGCCGCAGCAATTACATCTGTGTTGCCAAGTGGCGGCGCTTCATCGCAGGCGAATTCGGTTCGCTTTCGATGCGCGAGAGGCTCGGCATTCTTCCGCTGATTCGCTGGGCCGAACAGACGCGCACCGGCGACATTGAAGAGCTGGGTCAGTTCAACAGAACGTGGTACGCGCGGATCTGGGGACTGGTCAATGCCGACGGTCATTCGTGCCGTGGTCGCAGTTGTCAACTTTACGACAACTGTTTTTTGCAACAGGCACGGATGCGTGCGCAGTGCTCGCATGTTGTTGTGATCAATCATTCGCTTTTCTACGCTGAAGTCTGCGCCGAAAGCGGTTTCCTTGGCAAACCCGCCGCGATCATTTTCGATGAGGCGCATCAGCTCGAACAGTCGGGCTATCGCAGTCTGCGCACCGAGGTCGACAGCAACCGCCTCACACGCACTGCCGATCAACTTGCTCTTCTCGAAAAGCCACTTGAGCTCAGCGATGTGATTGACAAACGCGAAGAACGCCTCGGTGATTTTCGGAAACTGCTCAAACGTCTGCGTCGCAGTGCCGATCAGTTTGAAGAAGAAACCAAGGCCTGGGCCAATTCAGAAAATGCGAAGAGCACGACTACTCTGGGCGAAGATGATCAGGATTTTTGCATTCCATGCATCAATAAGCCTTTCGCTTCAAGCAGCGGACGCGCCGGACTCATGGTTGCACTTTCCGATGCGAAAGATTTTCTGCGCGAGATCCGCATGGATTTTGAATCGAAAGACAAGCAGAAAGATCATCTCTGCTCCGATGCTCAAACGGTCGAACTCCGCATATCGCAACTGCGCGCCGACCTCGAATATGTAGGCGATGCCAGCACCGAAGATCACGTCTTCTGGGTCGAGGGAAGTTTTCGCAAAGGCTGGATAAAACTCTGTGGAGTTCCGCTGGATCTCAGCACGATGCTTTCGCAGATCTGGGAAAATCACGAAGGCGGGATGATCTTTACCTCCGCGACAATCCGCGCCGGAGAATCCGATTCGTATTTCCGCACGCGGCTCGGACTCGATGCGCTGACCAAGCCGGTGTCGTTTGCGGCATATCCATCGCCGTTCATTGAAGATCAGGTGATCCGCTTCGGACTCGCCGCAGGCCCACTTCCCGACGATCCGGCGTTCCCGACTTTTGTAGCCGACGCTATCGCGAAACTTCTCTTTCGTACCGAAAGAAATATTCTCGTGCTTTTCACAGCCAACGCGATGATGATGCAGGTTCACGAACTGCTTCGCGCGCACAGCGGCTTGCCGGAAGGCGCGTCGATCTTCGCGCAGAATTTCAGCGGCAATCGCAATGTGCTTCTGTCGAAATTCAAATCAACGCGCAAGGCCGTTCTGCTTGGGCTTCACAGCTTTTGGGAAGGCGTAGATGCACCGGGCGAATCGTGCGAGATTGTTGTAATTCCTCGCCTGCCGTTTCCTGTACCAACGCATCCGCTTGCTGCCGCACTTGCAGAGCGCGCCGAGAAAAGCGAACGCGGCGGCTTCTTCGGATACTCGATTCCAGAGGCGGTTATTCGCTTCCGTCAAGGAGCTGGTCGGTTAATTAGAACCATCGACGACAACGGCGCACTCGTCGTTCTCGACACGCGCATGATGAATAAAGGCTACGGCAAACAGTTCATCTCTGCCGTCGGCGAATTCACAAAGATCGACACACTGGAAGAGTTCGCGGCGAGAGTCGGAGATTTTTTCGGAGCGATGCCGAAACCGCTTGATTGACAGATGCGACTCTGTCCCGTCTCGTATATTTCGCTCGACAATTGTGATGATCCAAAGGAATTTCCTGCATGATTTCCCTCGTAAATCTTTCGAAGCAGTTCGGCGATAAAATTCTTTACCGTGATGTGAGCATCGCATTCAATACGACGCATCGCACCGGCTTGATCGGATCGAACGGCGCAGGCAAGAGCGTTCTGCTGCGTATTATCGCAGGCATTGACCACAGCGACGCCGGTCATGTCGCTATTGCCGGAAACCTCCGCCTTGGTTATCTGCCACAGGAATCCGACGTTCCAGAAAGTGTTTCGGCGATCGATTTCGTGCTTGAGCCGTTTCGCCATTTACTCGACGCCCACGAAAATCACGACGGCGAAGACCTTGATAAAATGGCAAAACTTCTCGATGAGATGCACGTGGCCGATGTCTATTCGCTGCCTTCCCGTGCGGCCTCGGTATTGTCGGGACTTGGCATCGGGGAGGATCGAAGCCGCGAGCCGATGAGCATTCTTTCCGGCGGATTCCGGATGCGTGTGGTGCTGGCGAGGCTACTTCTTTCGGCGCCGGATTTTCTTCTGCTTGACGAACCGACCAACCATCTCGACATGGATTCGCTGATCTGGCTCGAACGGTTCCTTGCACGTTTCGACGGCGGAATGATGATCGTTTCGCACGACCGCGATTTCCTCGATCGCATGACGGATCATACCGCAGAACTTTCGGCAGGTGGTATTGACATCGGCGTTGGAAGCGTGAGCGCGTTCCTCGAAGCGAAAGCCGAACAGCGCGAGGCCGAAGCGAAACGAACCAAAACGCTACAGAACCAGATTGACAAAACGGAAGCGTTCATCGACCGATTCAAGGCGAAGGCGACCAAGGCTTCGCAGGCGAGGTCGCGCATGAAACTTCTCGAACGCCTCAATGAGGAACTGCCCGACACTGCGACCGTTTCGACGCAGAGCCTGAACTTCCGTTTCCCACCTGCGCCGCCATGCGGATCAATTCCGCTCAAGGTCGAGAATGCGACGGCGGGTTATGGCGACAACACGATTTTTTCGAAGCTCGATTTAACGGTTACGCGTGGACAAAAGATTGCAGTGATCGGTCCGAACGGCGCTGGAAAAACCACGCTGCTGAAACTGCTCGCAGGTGCGCTTGAACCAGCGGCAGGTGCGGTCACTATCGGCCATAACGCGAAGCTCCGTTACTATGCACAGCACCGGCTCGATCAACTTGATCCGCGCCGTACGCTTTACGAAACTATTTCATCGATTGTCGGATTAGTGGAACGCTCGGTGGTTCAGGGAATCCTCGGCGCGTTTTTATTTTCCGGCGACGAGGTAAACAAAACGGTCGGCGTTTGTTCCGGCGGAGAGAAATCGCGGCTCTCGCTTGCAACTCTTTTAGCCGATCCCGGCAACGTACTTCTGCTTGACGAACCGACAAACCATCTCGACATTGATGCAATTGAAAAACTGGCGACAGCGCTTGCGGCCTACGACGGCACGGTGATTTTTGTTTCACACGACGAATATCTCATCGACATAGTTGCCGATCGGATAATAGAAGTCCGCAAGGGAAGCCTGCGCGATTTCCCCGGAAATCTTACGGATTATCGTTGGTATATCGAAAACGGAATCGGCGTCGATGTCCCATCAGATGCCGATACGGCTGCGAAACGCCAGCAGGCAGATGCGAACATCGACAAGCAGCTTCGACAGAAGCGCCGCGAAGAAAAAAAGCAGCTCGAGCGTGTCATCCAGAAGATTGAGAAGCGACTTGAGGAAACGGAGCAGGCAATTGACAGATGCGAAACGGTTCTGCACGATCCGGCGAACGTCAACGATTATCAGCGACTCTCAGAAGCTGATGCAGAGTTGAAAAGGCTGAAGATCGAAGCCGATAAAATCATGGAAGAATGGACTGAGGCTTCAGAGAAACTGGCTGGAATTTCGGAGTAAAATTTCGGCAAACAGATCAGCGTTGTCGAGTCGTTGCTAAAGCTTTCAACCTCGCTATCAGGCGGGCTCTTTTCCAGGAATCGTTACTTGGTATTTTCATGACCGCCATCTTTGCTGCCGGTGCTTTTACATTAGCTGCGAGGAAATTTGCGAACCATGCCGGTTCAAGTTCGTCGGGGCATTCCTTTGGCGATGAATAATAGACATATCCGGAATGCGTTGAGTCTGTGCTGGCGAAAGTCACCGTCATGTCGCCGGAAGTATCTACGATGTCCTGAGTGATCGTGACCGTTTCCGAATTTACATTGCCTAAAATTTTATAGCTGTTGGCCGCAAGTTTGGTCAGAGTCAGGTTGTAGAATTTGACCGACTGGTTGTCTGTCGTATCGGTCCATTGATAAATCTGAGCATCGGCCCAAAGATCGGAAGTATTGGCAACATTTTCAATCATGTTGGTATCGGAAATAACGAATGTTGCGAGGTCAACCTGAGGAGCCAGACGAGAGGCTACTATAATTGTATTGATCGAATCGGTTTCGGCAGCACTCATGGTTCCACTTATCACGTCGTACACGAAGAAAAGTGAGTCTGACATTACCCATTCACCTTTGATGCCAGTTCCGCTACCTACCCGCGAAAAGGGCGCCAGTCTGATTACCGCGCCGCTTCCGAGGGTGTCGATTATTGCGCTATCGGGCCAAAGATACAGGTGTCGGCCGACAATAAGATACGGAACAGAAAATGGAACACCTGCAACGGCAACCGTCTCTGCCGGAAGCATCTGACTGCCCGCGCAGGAGCTGTCTGTTACGATGGTTTGCTTTGTAGTCAGCTGAAAAAGAGTGTCGCTTTTGATCGAAACCTTCGGCGTGTCGATGAAGATATCGCCCTTGGCATTAACGCTCGAATCCGGTTTGCCGATAGTGCAACTCCAGATGATTGTTGCAACTATTGCCGCAGCAATCAGCGAAGTTTTCAGGATGGATTTCTGCAAGCGGTCTCCCGTCGTATTGGTTTGACATCAAAATACATTTTTCGCTTTGCCTTCAGAAGCGAGCGGCCGCCAAAAAGGTGCTGAAAAATTTCCGGAATTTCTTCCCGCCATAAATCCCGCGGCAATTTATTTTTGCACCGGAGTCTGAAAAGGCTTCGGATCCGGTAGAGCATTTAACGACTTTACAAGTATAAAGGGAGTGGTAATGATCGGAATCGTGGCAATCGTTGCGGTTTATGTGATCTGTTCCGCATTGCTGCTGGCATACGGCCTGCAGTGTTATGTCC
>CAIOZP010000669.1 GCA_903862805.1 uncultured Fibrobacterota bacterium | reverse complement strand
CTGATCGGTGATGGTCAGCATCGCGGCATCTGGTATCTGATTTTTCTCGATCAGCTTTTCGAAGGCTCGGAAATATTGCCCCAGCCTGCAAGGCCCGCCTCCGGTTGCCATCATGAAAACCGAGATGGAATTTTTTTCGCGTTTGTCAATGTGAGTTAAAAACGCGCCGGTGTTCACGATGTATGGCAGACATTCTTTGCAGGTGGTATTGCGCCGACCTTTGCGAAGAACTTCTCCATCTGCCGGAGGAAGCGCTTTCGCATTTACGCCAATGCCGCGAAGCATCGCCGCAACTGCCGCACTCGCATCACTGCCGAAACTCGGCACCAGAACCTCGACGCGCTTGTCACTTACATGCAGACGCTCGCCGGACGATGTCTCGACCCACGGGAAAACACAGGTCGCCGGTTTGAAAGTATCTGGCTTGGCCGGAGATTTTTTCATGGCACGCCAGCGGTTCATTATCTCAAGTGCCGCTTCGATTCGCGTGTCGATTCCGGCATCGGCGGTGTGCTCGTCGAGCTCAAGAGTCAGCGATGGACGATCGCCCATTGCCTCGCGGAAATATCCAAGCAGAAACGAATCCGGTCCGCATGAAAAATTTGTTATGTACACACCAAACAGATTTTCGGAAGCCGCAACAAACGACGCGCCTTTCATAATGCGCTGACCGGATGCCCAGAACATTTTCTTATCAACCGGATACTTGTTCGATGGAAGCATGTCGGCAGGAATCACGACCACGCCACGACCCGCAATTCGACGCGGAACGTTCATGTTTATGTCGGGCGAAAATGCGTTGTATGTCCGGCCGAAAAGCACGATTCCCATTTTGTCGGGATGAGCCGCAAGCACTTCCAAAGCTGCCGCGCCAAGCTCATGAAGCCGCGCCTCATAAGACCGTTGAACCTTGCATGCCACGTTCCACGCGGATCTCACCGATGCAATATCAAAGCCGCATGAAGTCAAAGATTCCGCAACTGCGTCGGCGCCATCTTCATACGAGAACTGGGTTTTGATAACTGGCGAGACAAGTCTGATTCCCGCTTTGTCAATTTCATCACGGAAAGTTGTTTTGATGTAATAAGGCTCGCCCTGAACAAACGGGCAAAGCCTGCTGAAGGTCGGAACATTCTCGACAGGCAACTGCATTACCTGAGGCAGAAATATCACGTCAGGCTTCTGTTTGACAAGAGAGAAGAAGGTTCCGTGCGCATATTTTACCGGCATACAAAACGATGAGCCGGTGGTAGCGGTGCCTTCGGGATCACTCTCGTTTGACAAAATCACTTCGCACTCGAGCTTATCAAACAGAGAAACGAAAAGTGGATAAAGCGACCAGGTAATAAGTGCACGGTTAAGTCCCACTCGCATCTTTGGCCGATTAGTTTCGCCGAACTTTTTCTTTGATCCAAATTCTTCAAACATCATTTTTGTGCGAAGCGCAACCAAGTCGAGCCGAGAATGTTCCTTGACAGAATGCGAGTCCGTTGAATACTTGTCGCAAGCTCCGCCAAAGGCATGGAGTTTTCCGGCAATGCGTATTCTTGCAATGCGACAAGCTCGATCACAGCCTTCTGCACCACCGGCACAGGTGAAATGATCTTCTGTGATTGCATCGCGCATAGCAAGGTCGGCGAGGTTGAAATTGCCAAGAGGCTCTTCGCATCTGTCAAGTCGTCGGATTGATTCGAGTGCTGCGCCGAATGCGCCCATCAAACCTGGTTCTGGTGGAACAGTTATCTCGGCACCAACGATCTGAGCCATCGCAAGCGGCACCGCTTTGTTGTAACAAACACCACCCTGCATGAAAATCTTTTTGCCAACAGGCCGTGAACCTTTCACACGATTGACATAGTTGAGGCAGATCGAATAGACGAGTCCTGCAAGGATGTCGTTAGTTGGAATGCCATGTTGAACCGCACGCTTGATGTCGGAGCCGATGAATGCCGCACACTGATCGTTGAAGTCCGGCGCGCCATTTGCCGAAAGTGCACGTTCCCCAATGTCCTTTACTGGTACTCCGAGTGTCTCGAACGCGGCTTCTTCCAAAAATGATCCGGTGCCCGCGCTGCACGCCTCGTTCATTGCGTAGTCGGACGGAACGCCGCTTGACAGATGCGTGTACTTCGCATCCTGACCGCCAATTTCGAAGATCGTATCGACCTCCGGATCGTAGTAGGCCGCAGCCGCAGCATGAGCGATGATCTCATTGATCACCGATCCAGTTGAAGCATGCAAACCCGCAATACGCCGACCGGAACCTGTTACGCCAATTCCCACTATGTCAATTTGAACAGTTCCGATTTTGTCAAGCAGTGCCTGATAACACCGACGCGATGCACCTACCGGATCGCCGCTTGTTCGCAAATAACACGATGCCAAAACGAGATTATCGGGTTTGCGCATAAGCACCGCTTTGGTGGTGGTCGAACCAACGTCGAGTCCGACAACGCAGATGTCTCCATCGACAACAATGCCGATTTTATCTTCACGAAAAGTTACAAGCGTTGAGCCTGAAGAAAGCGGTGGGTGCATTTCGAACAGAGGTTTCTTATCATCAACAAACAAATACTCTTCGTTGACAGGAAGAGAATCTCCGTTGTCGATAGCCCAAAGAGCTGCACCCAATGCCTCGAAGCATGTCGAGTATTCGTTAGTGTCAACCGCACGAAATTTCTTTCGCATCATGTCAATCAGAGAAGTGTTTTGCGACGATCCGCCGATCACAAAAATTTCTTCGGCATTCAAACCGCTCATAAGTTCGGATGCCTTGTCGCCCATCATCAAAGAGAGTCCCGCGGCAACGCTGCCGATGGATTCTCCTTTGTTTAGCGCATGAGTGCAGTCGCTTTTGCAGAACACACTGCATCGACCGGCAATGCGGCACGGATCACTCTCGGTCGCAAGCGATACAGCTTCTTCGAGCCCAACTCCCATGCGGCGTATCTGCTGCAGAAAAAATTCGCCGGTTCCCGATGCGCACTTGCTGCCAGAATGAACCGATTCTATTCCACCCGATTTTCCTATGCGATAGGCAAGTTGAGTTTCGCCGCCGAGCGACAAAATCACATCTGGTCGATTGTTGACAAAAAGGAATTGGGCCGCATGTTCAACGGCTTCGGGTTCAGAAATTGATTTGATCGAAAGTGACTTAACAAAGTCACGGCCGGTTACTGCAACTCTATCGGAACCAACAGAATACTTTCGCATTGTGTCAAGGAAGACATCAGACGGATTCCCTTCGTGAACAAGAGATCCATGCTCCAAAACAGATGTGATCCCATCGAGCGATTCGATAAGTGCGAACTGAACTGAAGAGGCTCCTATGCATATTCCGAGTGATCGCATTTGGCGGCCGTCAGATTATTTCCGAGAGGGCTTTGCTGATCATTGCGGCGCGGACGCGATCTGCATTTTCTGATGAAAAGCTCTCGCCTGCCGCGAGTTCGAGATGAGCCGGAAATGATGAGAGCATCAGTCGGTTTAGAAATTCGACAGTTAGATCGGGCACGATTCCGGCAGCGACTCCGAGTCTCAAACATGATGAGAGCGAAAGGAATTCGCGCAGTGTCAACGACCTTGCATAAAGCAGAATCCCGATGCTTCGCCAGACTTTTTCGGCGAGTTCTTCACCAGCATCATTGAAAAGTTTGGTTCGTGCTGAACGTTCGTAGTCGGTCATTCTGGATGCAAGCAAAGCCGTTTCATGAATGAAATCGTCTTCGCTCATTCCGCATCCGGCGCGGTTTGAAATCTGGAAATAATGTCCAACGGCATCACTTCCTTCGCCGAAAAATCCGCGCACAGCAAAGCCGAGCTGACCCGCCCCTGCAAGCACCTGATCGAGCGCACCTGTGAGAGCAAGCGCAGGCAGATGCATGAGAAACGATGCGCGAAGTCCGGTACCAGCATTGGTAGGGCAACTTGTAAGAAATCCGCGCGACGGTTCGAAAGCATATTCGAGTTTGTCGCCAAGTTCGGTGTCGGCATTATCGGCGTGTTCCCATAAGTCAAGCGCACATAGGCCGGGGCCAATCGCCTGAATACGGATGTGATCCTCTTCGTTGACAAGAAGAGAAAGCGCGGCGTTGTCGGTTGAAATGGTTCCACGGTCGCCGCTACCTTCGACAAGTTTGCGGCTTGCGGCACGACGTTCGAGAAGAAGCTGACGCCTCTGCGCGCTCAGATCGACCATGTTGCAACAAGTCATTTCAGCAAATGCTGGAAGGCTCGCCGCAGCAGATGAGATCTCCGAAAAAACGCGCATGCGCTCTGCAGGTATTGAGCGGTCAGGGAAGAAATGCGAAGCGAGATTACGAGCCAAACGAATGCGCGACGAAACGACGATCTGCTCAGGATCGGTTCCAGAAAGCCATGCCGGAAGAACACTCGCCGGAATCATCAGTTCGCCTCCGGATTGCGGGCAATGCGCTTGATGCGATCACGGATCGAAGCCGCAAGTTCGAAGTTCTCGCCCTTGACGGCACGGCAAAGTTCCTCGCGCAAAAAAGTCTCGTCTTCCGAACATGTTCCGCGCGAATACATCTTGCCTTTGTAGGCGAGTGTGTCGGAAAAACGAAGCTGAATCTTGTCGATCTGCTCGCGGAACGCACCGTAGCACGAAGCGCATCCGAGGCGGCCGGTCTTGTCGAATTCATCCTGATTTGTTCCACATGATTGACAAACGAGAACCGGTTTCGATGGTGCCTGTGGTTGCATTGCAGCAATGGCCTGCTGCATGGGAATCGGCATCGAAGCGAGTCCGAACTTCTCGGGATCAATCGCAATCGAAATGCCTTTTCCCTTTGCGCATTCTTCGCACAAGTGAACCGCCGTGACTTCGTTGTTTTCAATTTTTGTAAGATGAACACTGGCCATGTTGTGCCCGCACTCTTCGCAGTTGACCATGATTTATTCCTGTTTGATTAAGCCGTCTTCGATGAATACCGCACGCCCGAGGCGGCTTGTGAAATGTTCGTTGTGCGTCGCCACAAGAAAAGTTTGCGACAGTTCCTTGTTGAGCTTTTTGAAAAGCTCGATCAGCGCAAGACTGTTGCCTGAATCGAGGTTGCCTGTTGGTTCGTCGGCAAGAACGAGCGCCGTATTGTTGTAAAGCGCACGAGCCAAGGCAACGCGCTGACGTTCGCCGCCGGAAAGCTCGGAAGGGAAATGTGTAAAGCGGTGCGAGAGTCCCATTATGTCAAGCAGTTCCTTGGCGCGCTTGTCGCATTCGGAGCGTTTCGCACCGGCGATCATCCCTGGTATGCAAACATTTTCTATTGCTGTGAAGTCCGGCAACAGATGATGAAATTGAAAAACAAAACCGAGACGGCGACATCGAAATTCGGCGAGTTCAGCAGGCGACATCGAGTTGAGTTCGCGGCCTTCTACAACGATCTTTCCTTCATTTGAACGATCAAGCCCGCCAATGATCTGAAGCAACGTGGTCTTGCCCGCACCTGACTGACCGACCAGCGCTACCATTTCACCTTTGTCAATTGAGAGACTCGCGTTCTTCAACACGTCAAACGGCCCTGAGTCATCAACAAATGTCTTGCGCAGATTCGATATGTTCAGCATTTCACTCATAGCGCATCGACTCCGCTGGAAGCATTTTGCTCGCCTTCCATGCAGGAATGAGCGACATGAAAAAGCAGATGACATTGGTCACTACAAACACTGCAGCAATATCGACCGGAAGAATTTTTACCGGCAGATGATCGATGAAATAAATATCACCCGGCAATGGAATAAGGTGCCAATGAAGCTGAATCGCACACAGCCCAAGGCCAAGAAGAATTCCAGCTGACGATCCGATAAGTCCGGCCAGTGTTCCGTTGATCAGGAAAATTCTCATCACGCCTTTCTGATCAAGCCCCATGCTCATCAGGATTCCAATCTCACGGCGCTTCACTTCAATCATCATGATAAGCGAGCTCACAATGTTGAAAGCGGCCACAACCATGATCATTGAGATCACCAAGAAAATAACGAGCTTCTCGAGTTTCATCCATTGGAAAAGCGAACTGTTCTGTTCCTGCCAGTCAACCGTCGTATAAGGCGGCGAGCCAAGAATTTTCAAAACGTTTTTCACAATTG
>CAIOZP010000668.1 GCA_903862805.1 uncultured Fibrobacterota bacterium | reverse complement strand
GCACTTTATCGACGTCGGTTTTCATCATGTATTCGTGATTCATCCACTCGAGTTTTTGCGCGTCGAGCACACCGGCTTTGGGCGTGACATCGGCAAGGGTGAAGAGAGAAATCATTTCGTCGCGGCTCATTATTTCGCGGTCTTCGCCGGGTGACCAGCCAAGCAGCGCGAGGAAATTGAACAGCGCATCGGGAAGCATTCCGGCCTTCTGGTAGTCCATGACCGATGCCGCGCCTTTGCGCTTCGAGAGCTTGCCGCCGTCGGGCGAAAGGATCACCGGCATGTGCGCGAAGACCGGCGTGTTCCAGCAGAATGCCTCGTACAGCAGAACGTGGCGCGGAGTCGATGTGATCCACTCGTCGCCGCGAAGTACATGCGAAATTTCCATCAGGTGATCGTCAACAACGTTCGCCAAGTGGTAGGTCGGAAAGCCGTCGGTCTTGAGCAGAACGAGATCGTCGAGCAGGTTCGAGTCGTAGGAAATCTCGCCGCGGATCAGATCGGTGAATTTCACTTCACGGTCGAATGGAACGCGAAGCCGCACCACATGCGGAGTTTTCGCATCGAGCAGGCGGCTAACCTCATCGGCAGGCAAATCGCGGCAGTGGCGATCGTAGCCGGAAGACTGCTTGTTCTTCTCCTGCTCGGCTCGCACCGCGTCAAGGCGTTCGCTTGTGCAGAAGCAGCGATAAGCCGCGCCAGACGCGAGAAGCTGATCGACATATTTCCTGTAAATATCGAGGCGCTCCGACTGAAAATACGGGCCGAGATTTCCACCGACCTCCGGGCCTTCATCCCAGTTTAGCCCAAGCCAGCGCAGGCCTTCGAAAATTTCCTTGAGGGCATCGGGATTGTAGCGCGACTGATCAGTGTCTTCGATTCGCAGAATGAACGTCCCGCCATGACGGCGTGCGAAGAGGTAATTGAACAGCGCAGTTCTGGCGCCGCCTACATGAAGATAGCCTGTCGGCGATGGTGCAAAACGCACGCGGATCTTTTGTTGATTCTCATTTGTCAATACGTGATCGGACATTGCTTTGCCTTTTGTTTTTCATGATTCATTTTCGAAGTGTGAAAATATAATCCGAATGCAAGGGAAATCTGGAAAAACAATGGTGCCGTTCGATACGCGGTAGTTTGATATTTCTGGAATCAAATTTGACAAGACGTGATGGTCAAATGGTTGACGACTTTTTATCATCGGGAAACTCTAATTTCAGGCACCCACCGCCCATCTCCCATTTCTTCGGATCTTTTTCAGTCTTGCCATCATCAACAACAATCATTGCCGAAAATTGTGAGCCATTTTTCTTACTGATGAAGCCATCGATCAAGCCGCTGTTTCCTTTAACGATAATATCGCGCATCTGTTCTTCGCTCAGAGTCAGACCAGCAAATTGATCGTAAACGACAAAGCCGCATTCGGCGATTCTGCCGCAGCGGAATCCGCGTGTGAACCGGTAGATTTCTTCGCCGCATTTGGGACATTTCATGTTGGTTGATTCGCCGGGAAGGAGACGGACGCTGTTCTTTTCAAGGACTATTACGCCGTCGAAAGTCTGCGTTGTTCCGGGCATTTGAAACCCTGGAATGAGCCTTGATCTGCCATTGATAATGATCCCTACAATGTCGCATCTGTCAAGAACTTTTTGCCGGATCATTCGTGGAATGCCGAACTCACAATTAGTGCATAGCCAGCCGTCATCAAGCTCGCTGATTGGCCCGTTGCAGACAGGGCACGGCGGAATAGTCTGAGTAGTCATTTGTTTGAAGAAGCCGAGAGTAGCTCACGGGCATGATCGAGAGTCGCGCGTGATTCGCCGCCGAGCATTCGGGCTATTTCTGTGATGCGTTCGCTTGATGAAAGTGCTTCGACGTTTGAAATGGTGCGACCGTTTTCTACGTTTTTAAAAACGCGGAAATGATGCGCCGCCGCAGCCGCGATCTGATGAAGATGTGATATAGATAGCACCTGATGAGTAGTACCGAGTCTTTGCAATGCACCAGCGACTTCCGATGCCGTTGTGCCGCCGATACCGGTGTCGATCTCGTCGAAGACAAGAATAGGAACACCCGCGCCACGAGCCGCCGCGACGGTTTTTATTGCAAGCATCATGCGGCTGATCTCACCGCCGGAAGCGTAGCCGGCTATCGGAAGCAAGGGCTCACCGGGATTTGTTTTTGCATGGAAAACAAGATTTTCAGAGCCGTTTCTGTCGGGCTTTTCGAGCGCGGTGAAAATCGTTTTCCATTCGCCGCCTGCGATACCAAGCCGAAGCATTTCAGATGAAATCTCTTTGTCGAATATTACACATATTTTTTTGCGGGCAGCACTCTACTG
>CAIOZP010000667.1 GCA_903862805.1 uncultured Fibrobacterota bacterium | reverse complement strand
GCACGAAGTGTTTACGATCAGGGCATTTGCCTGATGAAACTTTCGCAGTGGGCTGATGCCGAACAAAAATTTTCACAGGTACTCAAGGCGTATCGTCAATCCAAAATTCTTTCGGAAGCAACCTTCATGCTTGCTGTAGCGCTTGACGAAAAGGGAGAGGTCGGCACCGCCGAAAAGAAGTACCTCGAATTCATCCGCATGAGTCCGAAGCATTCGTGGGTTCCTCGCGCATGGATGAAACTCGGCGACCTCTACACCACCAAAATGCAGTTCAAGAATGCTGTTGAGGCCTATGAGAAAGCGGCGCAGACTGCCGGATGTTCTCAGGATAAGGTCAATGCCGATGTGAAGCTTGGCGATTCGTATATGAAGATCTCGAACCAACAGCGGGCGCTTGCATCGTGGCAGGCCGCAGTTGACGAAGGAGAAAAGACTGGTGCGCTCGGACATGTTCCTGAGGCGCGTTATCACATCGCCGATTTGCTTTACAGAACAGGAACGCCGGAGAAAGCACTCGACGCATACCAGACCGTTGTACGCCGTTATCCGCAATATCAGGATTCGCCTTGGGGAATGTTCCAGATCGGCAGTATTTATCGCTCGCAAAAGAAGTATGACGAAGCCATCAAGATGTTCAAGGATCTCATTGCAAAATATCCCGATGACTACTGGGCACGTCAGGCGAAGTGGAAGCTCGATGACACGGTCTGGGAATATCAGTATCGTGGAGTGCTCAAGTGAGAGAGATCTCCGAGCTTGACAAAATGGGAGCGCTCGCCGCATCTTGTCGCAGGCAGACGTTGCTTTATGCAAATCTGCGGCAGCTTGCGCAAACGATTCTTGGCAAACTCGCGCTCTCGCGTGGCGATGTCGGAGGAGTCATGAGTCTCTTTACTGACAAGCAGAAAATCCTTGATGATGTCATGAGTGAAAAAAATTCGGTGGCCGAACTCGTGCAGTGGTGGCAGGGCGAGAAGCTACTTCTGTCGCACAAGCAGACTGCCGCTGATCTGAACGCCGCGGTGGCACAACTCGAAAAGGCAATCACGACATTTCTCGATTCTGAAGATCAACTCGAACGCTATCTTTCTCATCTCACCGGAAAAGGTCAATGAACAATTCCGATCAGATGGAAGCCGTCGAGACACTACAGAAAGCCTTCCTTGAATTTTCGGAACGCGCCGAAAAACTTTCGCATGCATACGAATCAATGCAGGAGGATTTTCGCAATCTCAACGTCGAACTCGACCGCAAGAATGCGGAGCTGGCCGACAGTCTCGCCCGTCAGGAAGAGATCGGCCTTTACCTCGAAAGCCTTCTGCACAGCATGACATCCGGCGTGATCGGGATTGACAATTCGGGAATAATTACCACGTTCAACAAGGCCGCCGCCGATATCCTTTCGCTTGACGAAACGGCAGTGATCGGTAGGCCATATTCGCAGGTGCTTCCGGCCGCCGCTGATTCCGCTATGTCAAGTGCCATTGCGATTCTGAGCTCTGGCCGCGATGAGGCGGCTGGCGACAAGGTCTTCTGGAAAGCAGATGGATCGCCGGTTCCGGTAACGTGTCAAAGCTCGCTTTTGCGCGATCACGGCGGGCGCATTCTCGGTGCGGTCGAGGTCTTCAACGACGTGTCGAAGATCAAGGCGCTCGAAGCAGAAATCCAGGACAACAAGACCATGGCTGCGCTCGGTGAGATGGCGGCAACGGTAGCTCACGAAATTCGCAATCCGCTTGGTGCGATGGGTGTCTGGGCAGGTCTGCTCGACCGCGATCTCGACAAAGGTGATCCGCGAAAAAACACGCTCAATAAAATTGTCGATGCCCTTTCACGGCTGAACCGCATCGTCTCGAACCTGCTTGTTTACAGCCGTCCGGTGCGTGCCCAATTCAGGCCGGTGCCGCTCGAAGAAATCCTCGCCGAAGGTGCCGACTATGTCGAAATAGAGTCGATGAGGTCGGAGCGGAATGTCGAGGTCAGGCGAGGATGGACGGACGAGTCGCGCACTATGGCAGTTGCCGATCCTGAAAAACTTTCGCAGGTGGTTCTCAACCTTTGTCTCAATGCGTTTCAGGCAATGCCGGAGGGCGGCACTCTTTCGCTTTCGTGCGCGAGAGAAGGCAATTATGCCACGCTCCTCATCGCCGACAACGGCTCGGGAATCAGCAGTGAAAATCTCGCGAAGGTTTTCGACCCATTCTTTACAACGAAGGAAAACGGGACAGGGCTCGGACTCGCAATTGTCAAGAAATTCGTCGAGCATCATAGTGGTTTTGTCAATATAAAAAGTTCGCCTGGCGATGGCACTTCGGTGCAGATTTTTCTGCCGTCGGCAGGCGCAGCATAAACACGGAGGCTTCGTGACAGCTCAGAGAAAAAGAATTCTTGTTGCCGACGACGACGTTCACATGCGCGGGTCGGTTGTCGAAGTGCTTCGCCGCAAGGGCTACGAAGTCGAGGCGACCGGCAATGGTTACGATGCACTGTCAGCGTTCCGTGCATCGCAGTTCGATATCGTCGTTTCTGATATAAAAATGCCGCAGATGACAGGCATCGAACTGCTCGAAAAAATCCGCGAACTCGACGCGACGATTCCTTTTGTTGTGATGACAGCGTTCGGCGATATTCAGGTTGCCGTCGATGCGATGAAAAAAGGCGCCTTCGATTTCCTCGAAAAGGGAATGAACCTTCTCGACACTTTGGAATTCACGCTCGATCGCGCGCTTAAGGTCGGCGAACTCGTGAACGAGAACAAAAGACTTCGCGGCGCGCTCACCGAAAAATTCGATTACATCGGCCGCTCGGCTTCAATGATCGATCTACGCGCCATGCTCGAAACCGTTGCCCAAAGCCGCGCCACCGTGCTTGTCACAGGAGAATCCGGCACCGGCAAGGAACTCGTCGCCCGTGCCGTTCACTATCGCAGCGCCCGCGCCAACGGGCCATTTGTGAAGGTCAACTGCGCCGCGCTTCCCGAAGGACTAATCGAAAGCGAGCTCTTTGGTCACGAGAAAGGTGCCTTCACCGGAGCGCTAAAAACACGCGCCGGAAAATTCGAACTCGCCAGCGGAGGCACGCTTCTGCTTGACGAAATCGGAGAGATGCCAACATCGGTTCAGGCGAAACTTTTGCGCGTTCTTCAAGAGCGCGAGGTTGACAAAGTGGGAGGGGACGCGCCAGTTGAAGTCGATGTGCGAATCGTTGCAACCACCAACCGCGATCTCGAAGCCGAAGTTAAAAAAGGTGGCTTCCGCGAAGACCTTTATTACCGGCTCAATGTTTTCCATGTTCATCTACCACCGTTGCGCGAGCGCATGGACGACGTTCCGCTTCTCGCGGCTCACTTCATAGAAAAGTTCAACGATGACAATGGGTTCTCCGTGTCCGGACTTGACAAAGCGGCATTGGCATCGCTTGTCTCGCACACATGGCCGGGCAATATTCGTGAGCTCGAAAACAGCATCGAGCGCGCGGTGGTCCTTACCCGAAACGGAGAAATAAACGACAAGGTTTTTTCGTTTAGACCACTCGATAGCACCTCGTCAACCGATCCGGCACTTACGCCTGGTATGACTGTTGCCGAAGCAGAGAAACGACTGATCCTCCAAACGCTTCAGTTCTGCGGAGGCAATCGTACCAAAGCCGCCGACATGCTCGACATTTCCATACGAACCTTGCGCAACAAACTAAATGAATACGGTGCGAAAGACGAAGACGACACTGAGCTGTAATTTTTTTTGCCAAATCTATATTGAACAGACCGGAAACAACTCCAACCATAAGGAGCCGAAATGTTTGAACGAAACGAGTACACCCTTTTTTGTGGTGGGCACGAAGGGACAGAAGAAGTGTTCGGAATCTGCGCCGAACAGTGGGGACTGAACGAGGTCACCTTGAATTTCGAGGGCCATCCGATTGCGCGTGATCGCGGCCTGCGCGTGCTTTCCTCCGAAGAACTCCTGCATGGCGATGTCAGCATGGACATCGTATCGCGACACATGGAACGCTCGTATGCAGCCACGCCACAACTGCGCGGTGTCTTCCAAACGCTTTATCATATTGTAAACAGCGGGTATCAGGTCTTCGCCGCCGGATGGATTCTATCGAGCAACACCGTCAAAGGCGGCACCGGCTGGGGCGTGGAACTTGCCAAGCTTTTCAATCGACCGATTCATGTTTTCGATTTAGACAAGCACGAGTGGCTCACATGGAAGGGCGGTCAATGGGTGCTTGAAGAACATCCGGTTATCTGCCATAAAACATTCTGCGCGACCGGAACCCGCGATATAAACGACGAGGCTAAACTCGCCATCAAAGATCTATTCATGCGCTCTTTCGGAGCGCCAATCAAACAGGAAGTTTTATGAAAATGGTATTCATTGCCGCCGGTGTTGCACTTGCGGCATCTGCGGTTGCGCTTTCAGTTTTTGCTGGAGAAGACATGCTCGCTGTCGGAAGTGTTGCTCCCGACTTTTCTCTTCTGTCAAGCAACGGTGACACCATTAAGCTCTCGTCATTTTCGGGCAAGAAAAACGTCGTGCTGATTTTTTATCCCGGCGACGAAACACCGGTCTGCACGAAACAGCTCTGCGAAATCCGCGATTCGTGGGAATCCGTTTCGTCGCACAATGCCGTCGCTTTCGGAATCAATCCGGCCGATATTGGCAAGCATCAGAAGTTCGTTAAAAAACAGGGCTATCAGTTTCCCCTTCTTGTCGATGATGGAAGCACCGTGACAAAAG
>CAIOZP010000666.1 GCA_903862805.1 uncultured Fibrobacterota bacterium | reverse complement strand
GTTGACTACCGAGGTGCAAAAAACGAAGCAGACCTCGCTGTATTGTTTGGAAAGTTCAGACAGCTCGTTCACGATATTCCATTGGATACGGTTCGCATACTTACGAATTATACTGGCGCACCAATAGACAAAAATTTTGTTCACAGGATCGCTGGAGCCAAAAAAAACATGATGTCAGGAAAGCAGATCAGATCGGCTCTTGTTGGAATTGACGGGATTAAAAAGCTGTTACTGCACACTTATATCGTGCTGACAAACGATAAAAGCCTCATGACCTTCCATAATGAGGCCGAAGCTGAAGAATGGCTGTTTCATGATATTTCCTGAAACAGCACAAAACGGTAAACCACTGATTGCCAGACTGCGCAATGACCTTGCAAAAAGGGAACGTTCAGGACTTCTTCGTCATACGCCTTCGCATATTCACAATTCTAAGCAGATCGATCTCTCCACAAATAGCTATCTCGGTCTTCATCAAAATCAGGATGTTCAAAACGCTGCCGGATCATTTCTCCCTTTGTCAATTGGCGGCAATGGAGCAAGCCGACTTGTTTCTGTATCAAGTCCGCTTTATGACGAACTTGAAAATGAAATTGCACTGTGGAAACAAAGTGAATCAGCGCTGGTATTCAACGGCGGATACTCTGCAAATATCGGTATAATCCAAGCGGTATGCGGTCGCGATACCGAGGTATTCTGCGACAAATTCAACCACGCATCCATCTACGACGGCATTCAATTATCACGGGCAAAGTTTTCGAGATATAAACATTGTGACATGAATCATTTAGAGGCGCTTCTCACCGCATCGAACACAAAAGAGAAACTGATCGTCACCGACGCGGTTTTTTCGATGGATGGAGATTGCGCGCCGCTTGCCGTTATTTGCGGTCTCGCCGACAAATACGGGGCGCTTGTAATGCTCGATGAAGCGCATTCCGCCGGAATATTCGGCAATCGCGCATCGGGGCTTTGCGAAGCGGCAGGTGTTGAAGATCGTGTTGAGATTCGCATGGGAACACTCTCGAAAGCTGTTGGCGGACTCGGCGGATTTTTCGCAGGTGCTTCGTGGCTGCGTTCGCACATACTCAACCATGCACGGAGTTTCATTTATGCGACTTCGCTTCCGCATTCGGTTCTTGCCTTCGATCTCGCATCTGTCAAGCACATCAGAAATCATCCGGAAACCGGCAAGGCGGTGCTTGACAAATCGGAATATTTGCGCAGAAAGATCAACGGGATCGGATTCGATACAAAGCCAAGTATTTCGCAGATAATCCCGATCGCCTGTGGAGATCCGCAAACCGCACTGAATCTTTCACGGTTTCTTTTGTCGCATGGCGTCAAGGCTCCTGCGATTCGTCCGCCAACTGTTCCTGAGGGAACATCCCGCGTGCGACTCTCGCTTCATGCAGGTCTCTCGACAAGTCAGCTCGATTCGGTCTGCGATATTCTATCCCAATGGAAAGACTCCAATTGAAAACAGTTGTCATTGGCGGCTGGGGGATCAATCCGCTTATCCTGAAAAAAACTTTTGGCAACGACGCCGTCTATCTTGACGGAACGAGAACGGCTTTTGAATATCAGGGAAGTTTATCTGATCCGCAGAAATTTTTCGATTCACATAAAACCGAATTGACAGAATGCAACACACTCGCCGGATGGTCACTCGGTGCAATGATCGCGACCTTGATCGCGCCAATTGTCAGTCCACAAAAAATGATCCTGTTTTCTCCCACACTTTCGTTCTGCCGAACTGACACATGGCGACACGGAACCCGCAAACACATTGTCGAGCAAATGCGGGAAGCCATTTATTCTTCCGAGCAAACCGTCCTGAAAAACTTTGCAGACAATTCCGGTGTTACTCATGACTGGATCGCAGATCATCCGAACGAATTGCTTTGTGATGGCTTGCGGTTTCTTGAATCGATTGAACTTACTGTTCATTCGCTTGACAAAACAGCAATAGATATTCACCTTGGCAAGTCTGATAAAATCATTCCGCCAGAAGCATCGAGAATATTCGCCCAAAATTTCAGGGCGACTTTACATGAACACGACGGCGGCCACGCTTTCTTTTTATCGACAGAAATTTTGATCTGAGGTTTCAATCTTCGGAGAATCGTATTTTAACGCGATGAAATATGATTGACAGAATGGGACTCATGAAAAAACTTTCATTTGTAAATCTCGGCTGCACAAAGAACCTTGTTGACGGCGAGAGCATGGCTGCATTCATGGTGGCAAACGGCTGCGAAATGACAGGCGATCCAGCCGAGGCTCAAATCATCGTAGTGAACACATGCACCTTCATAAAAGAAGCCACAGAAGAGGCGATCCAGACAATTGTCGAGATGGCGGCGCACAAAGCCGGAAATTGCGAAACGCTTGTTGTCTCAGGCTGCTTCTCGCAACGTCATCGAAGTGAGGCCTCGACAAAACTGCCCGAGGTTGATCTTTGGGTCGGTGTGGATTCATGGCGGGAAGAACTCGGACAGTTCCTCGGTTCGTCGAAAAAGGCATCGTCATTTCAGCGCGTTCTGTCAGAGCCGCGACACGTTCAGCATCTGAAGATTTCCGAAGGCTGTTCGCATCGTTGCACCTACTGCATCATTCCGTCGATTCGCGGAAACTTTCACAGCCGTCCTGTTTCGGAAATCATAGAAGAGGCCCGCTGGCTTTACAAAGAGGGAGTCCGCGAACTGATAATTGTATCGCAGGACACCAGCTACTACGGCCGTGATATCGGAACAACTTTGGCGAATCTGCTCAACGAGCTTATTGCCAAAACAAAGTTTTCATGGATACGGATGATGTACCTGCACCCGTCTTTTGTTGATGACGAATTGCTTGATGTGGTTGCAAAAAATCCGCGTATCTGCCCTTACTTCGATATTCCGCTCCAGCACATTTCAAGCAATATTCTCAAGGCTATGAAGCGCAAGCCCGACAGCAAAGGCACTCGCAATGTCGTTAAGAAAATCCGCGACAAAGTTCCGGATGCCGCAATTCGCACGAGTTTCATTTCCGGATTTCCCGGCGAGACCGAAGTCGACCACAAAGAACTTCTCGGCTTTATCGAAGAGTCCCGATTCGACCGTCTCGGAGTGTTTCCTTTTTCACCGGAAGACGGAACACCGGCGGCCAAAATCCATGGTCGTCCCCGCAATGCCACCGTTACACGCCGGTGCAGCGAAATCATGGAACTGCAAAGCAGCATCAGCTGCTCCGTCGCAGAAAGCCGCGTTGGGTTGCATATACCGGTTATCATCGATCGTGTCTCCGACGACCCCGACTACAGCTACGAAGCACGCAGCCGCTACGACGCTCCAGAAGTTGACGGATGAGTATTTATCATAGATGGCGAATTCGATATAGGCAGCATTGCCGAAGTTGAGATTGTTGATGCTGGCGATTACGATCTCTTCGCAAGGGCAATTTCATGAAGTCAATCAGACAGATCCTCGATAAAGGCTACCACGTTCCGCTTGTGTTCCTCGCGCTTGCACTTTTATTTCTGATGATGACTATCCACGACTACCGCAGCGGAATTATCTGGACTGGCGCTGGTTCTTCTGAGCAAATTACCCTCTCAAAAAATCCGCAGGAATTCAGAATGATGATAGGTTTTTTCGCGCTCATGGACGTTCTATTCTGGGCGAGTTTTTTATGGATGGGACTTACGTTTCTGAAGCGATGGAAACGCTGACCCACATTACCGATGGTCTTGTTCCATCGTATGTAAATTAGAGGACTAATGATTTATTCTACCACTATTTCTCTTCCAAAATGGATTGAAAAATTCTTGCATAACCGGAAGCTCAACGCGCTGACTGCCGTCGAACGCATGCTGCTTGCTATCGATCTTTCAGCAAGGAATGTCGAAGAAGGAACCGGCGGACCATTTGGTGCGGCAATCTTCCGCCTCGATACAAACGAGCTTGTTTCCGTGGGCGTAAATCGCGTTGTGCCGGAACATTGTGCCCCTGCACATGCGGAAATCATGGCAGTCATTCTTGCACAGAAGACTCTTGAGACCAACGATCTGTTCGCTGGTGGTGCAATATTCGAACTTGCATCAAGTGCTCAGCCATGTTCTATGTGTCTTGGCGCCACAATCTGGTCTGGAGTCCGTCGCCTCAGTTACGCCGCAACCCGCGACGATGTTCAAAGCATTGTGGGCTTCGACGAAGGCCCGATTCCGCACGACTGGAAAGATCAAATGATCCGTCGAGGAATCGAAATTGACGAAGGTATGTTAAGAAAAGAAGCCGTGTCGGTTCTGGAGAAATATCGTGATTTGGGCGGGACTGTTTATAATTCCTCATTGTCAATATAACGGATATGATTGCCGTGGCATTCCCGCAGGTTTCTTTCTGCCGGATCACTACACAGACGTATATTCCAGTGCTTCTTGAAAGGTAAAAATGGTTTTCAATATTAAAAAAATAGGCAGCCTCAAATTCAGCTACTTCACGCTGGTTGTTGTGGCTATTTCGATAACGCCAGGACTTATGCACATTCTGCCCGCGAAATGGCGGTTTTTCCCCGCTATTTCGCTTGCCACGACGCTTTTCTTCGGCCTTTCAATCCTTCTCGAAAAATATCTGTGGAAACTCAAGCCTGATTTCTATGGCACAGAAAATCTTTCCGGCTTGTGGGAAGGCGTTTTGGTGCGTGAAGGTCTTGAAGGAGACAATGAATCTTACCCCATAACCTATCGCATCCGTCAATCTCTGCTTGACATAGTAATTCAACTTAAATCGGACGGCGCGGTTGACACGCAGGTGATTTCCGCATCAATTGAAGGTCTCGATTCCGGCGCCTGCCTAACCTACGTATATCGCGGCAAGAACCGCAACCGCAGCACCGGAGCCATCGACATTGTCGAGGGAACAGCCATTCTATTCCAGCGCGGTAAACGGGTTCTTGAAGGCTACTATTTCACTCATTCCGGGAGACGCGGTGTTATAAAGGTCGAGCGGAAAGGGACAGAGATTCCTCATGGCATGGATTGACTTATAGTGTAAGAGTGAAGAAAGAGAAGAAGGAAGGGCTTAGCCAACCCTTAACAGGCCTCTAAAAAAGTCTCTCTGGAATCTTTGCGGCTGCAAACATCGTGATCGTGTGTCAGGTCATTTGCCGATATTTTACAAATATCGACTGCATGATCTTCCTTCGCTCACTCGTTTTCGCTCTCAAATCCTCTCGAAG
Source organism: uncultured Fibrobacterota bacterium (assembly GCA_903862805.1). GTDB lineage: Bacteria > Fibrobacterota > Chitinivibrionia > Chitinivibrionales > CAIOZP01 > CAIOZP01. The sequence continues at coordinate 894 of CAIOZP010000666.1, read as the reverse complement.
CTACTTCTTAAGTACCCTGTTAAACCCGCCAAGGAAGATGTGCCCAACCCCCCGCCTTCGGCCGCCCCCACTGGGGGGCTTCTTGGTTTGATCTTAGCTGATCATAACAAAATTTCATCTGTCAGTATATCCAATGATACAAAGTCCGTTGAGTATCGCAAAATTTGCTATCGAGGTCGGAATAATTGTCTTTGATTCAAGTATCTTGATCATTTCCTGATCTATCTCTGCCATTCCATTGTTGTCATCCCAGATGTATTTTCCCCGCGATTAAACAAAGGAATTTCAATGCGCTGGCTGCTGCGCTCAAAGATCCACAAGGCCACAGTTACCGAAGCAAATGTGGAATATATCGGAAGTATCACGATAGATTCCGAGCTGATCGAGAAGTCGGGGCTTTGGCTTGGCGAGAAGGTTGCCGTTGTCAGCAATACAACCGGAGCCCGCCTCGAAACCTATGTAATTGCAGGGCCAGCAGGCAGCGGAGTTATTTGCATGAATGGCGCGGCGGCGCATCTAATCAAGGCTGGCGAAGAGATAATTATAATGGGCTACGAATTGACCAATGCACCGATAGAAACAAAGGCAATCTTGGTTGATGGAACTAACAGGTTTGTTCAATATCTGACAGGGCCGGTCTGATCAAGCGCGAGTAGCTTACCAGCGCCATCCGGCGGCGAGCACATAAGTTGCGGGAAGGGCTCTCGGAATCGCGTAGGCCATGTCAACATCAAAGCGGTTCTTGAAAAGCGAAAGCCCGGCTCCAAACGAGAATCTTTTGTACTCGTCTATTCCGAAACGAACCGAAACCACTCTACGAATACGATACTCAATACCCACCGAGGCCGGTGGAATATTCCTGAGCATCGAACTCGAATCAATGCCGTAAGCGTC
>CAIOZP010000665.1 GCA_903862805.1 uncultured Fibrobacterota bacterium | reverse complement strand
GGGACAGTCTGCTCAATCACATGCAGACACTCGGCTACAGTCCGGCGGAACTCGCCGAATGCGGCTTGGTCATCGAATCGAAGAACAGCGGCAGCGCCGGATGGTACGACCGCTTCCGCGATCGCGTGATGTTTCCGATCTGTGACGTGGCCGGACGCTTCATTGCCTTTGCCGGACGCTCGCTCGAAAAGGATGCCAAGCCGAAATATCTCAATTCACCGGAGACGGTTCTTTATCGCAAGAACCGCGTGCTCTACGGACTCGGCGCGGCGCGAAACGGAATCAAGGCCGATGATCGAGTAATCGTTGTTGAAGGTTACATGGACTGGCTCGCGATGTGGCAGGTCGGCGTGCGCAATGCCGTGGCAAGCTGCGGAACAGCGCTCACCGAAGAGCACGGCCGCCTTATCTCGCGGTTCACTCAGCGAGTCCTGCTTCTTTTCGACGGCGACTCCGCCGGAATCGCGGCCGCCGAAAAAGCCATCGCGACATTAGCTCCGCAACAACTCGACCTTTCTGTATGCGTTCTTCCCGGAGACGAAGATCCTGATTCGTTCATCGGGAAATTCGGAGCCGAGGCCTTCCGCCTTGAGCTTGACAAAAGAGCAAAACCGGCTCTGACATTTCTTCTCGAACGCGCTCTTACCGAAACGCCCGACACCGGTGCTGCGGCTAAAGCGGCGGCGTTCAAGGCTGTCGAACCTTTCCTGAAGACGGTGACAGATAACATTCTCCGTTCCGCTTTCGTCAAAGAGACCGCCGAGGCATTGGACATACCGGAGCATCTTGTTTACGAGCGTCTCGGCATCGCAAGACCCGCTTCGCCGCAGGGCGGTCGAAATCGTGTCGATGCGAAAAACGATCCTGAACCGCGCGGAGGCGGATCACCGGTAATCGACGCAGGCCGCGTCACGCGCTATATTGGCACAGAAGAGGGATCTTTCATCCATCTGCTTGCGAGGTATCCGGCGCTTATTAAAAAAGCTTCCGAAAAAACATCGCCGGAAGAATTGACGGTGAAGTTTTCCGCGAAATTATTTTCTCTTTTCGTGTCCTATTCGGAAACGCACCCGGATCTTTCCGGGATTATTGAAGAAGCCGAGGACGACACGGCTAAGATGGTTCTTTCCAGAATGCTCGTTACCGAGATACCGCTTGATGATCCTGACCAAGAGCTTGCGCACAAGCTGGAGAGAATGGAAGTTCTGCGGCTTGAACGCAGGAAGAAAGCGCTCGCCGGACAATTGGCCGCCGAGACCGAACCCTCGCGGGTAACGAACATCCTTAAAGAACAAAGGGAAATTGCAAAAGAAATTGTCCGGAAAAAACGACAAGATGACGAAAAGCGTTTCAACTGATATTCCTACCGATCGCAAGGCACTGCGCCTTCGCAAACTCGCCGCTCTTCAGGGCTTCGTATCAGAACAGCAGATAAAAGAAATATCCGGTTCCGAGTTCGAAGCCGACAGCATGCGCGAGCTTCTGTCGGGCGAGAATGTCGCATTGACCGACTATGGTGTCAGTAGCGAAGAGTCGATCAGATTCCGCTCCAGGATCCGCAGCACGGCCAAACGCGGCGCCGGAACCAATCGCTATTCCGATCCGACATGGCAGTATCTGAACAGCGTCGGCCGCGTTCCCTTGTTGACAAAAGGGGAAGAGTGCCAGTATGCCCGTCAAATGGAGTATGCACAGGAGCGCCTCTTCGACATGGCGTTCCGTTCGAGCTTTGCACAGGAGACGCTGTATCATTTCTCCGAAGAGCTCAAGCAGGGAACCATCGAATGTTCAGATGTGGTCACAGTCGCCGAGGCCGATCTCGATTCGCCGGAGCGCCTCGAAGAACTCAAGAAGATTTACTGCAAAACGATTTCTCTCATCAAGCGTCGCGCCACGCTTGTATCCAGCTTGAAAGAAGAACTTGCCGCCGCATCTGATCCGGAGACAATCGCATCTGTCAAGAAGCGCATCGACACTGCCGAAGCTGCGGCGCTCGAAGACTGCCGCAACCTGAACCTTTCTTCACGTCAGATTCAGAATATCCTCGAGACATATCACCAGTATCTTATTCGCACATCCGAAGTTGACGGCGATATAGTCGAGTATTCGCACTGGGAAGAGGCATATAACAGCGCCAAATACGCGATCATCGAGGCCAACGTGCGTCTCGTTGTTTCGATCGCCAAGAAATATGTCCAGAAGGGCATGGAGATAATCGACATCATCCAGGAAGGAAACCGCGGGCTTATCAAGGCCGTGGAAAACTTCGACTACCGCAAGGGCTACAAGTTCAGCACCTACGCAACGTGGTGGATCCGTCAGGCGATTACCCGCGCGATCAACGACAAAGCGAAAACAATTCGCATTCCCGCAAATACGCAGGAACTGGTCTATAAAATCCAGCGTTACTCGCGGCGTTGTGTTGTCGAGAACGGCTACGAGCCGTCACCCGACGAGATCGCCGAAGCGCTCAGTATTCCAGTCGCAAAGGTCAAGATGGCTTTCGAATTCACTTTCGACCCAATCTCGCTTGACATGGGAATCGGTGAAGACGGCACCAGCACAATCGGCGAATACATTGAAGACAAAAACGCAGAAGATCCGAGCCATCATATCTCGATGCTTGGCCTGCGCGAAAAGATCACCAAGGTTCTCGATTCCCTTTCCGACAAGGAACGGGAAATCATCATGATGCGTTTCGGCCTCGATGACGGGCGTATCAAGACGCTCAAGGAAATTGGCGAGTCGTTCAACATTTCCCGCGAGCGTGTCCGCCAGATCGAAACCAAGGCGCTGTCCAAGCTCAAGCATCCCAGCAGAACGAAGGATCTTGCCGCATGGAAGGAAGACCGCGACGAGATCATCGGAGACCTCGAAGACTGATTCGATAAAATATCTGTTCGATAAAAATCGGCCCGCGGACTTCTCCTGCGGACCGATTTTTCATTTTGTCAATTGCTCAATCTCAGATCTTTTTCATCGTAGCAAAGTGAACCTTCGCGACCTTCGCCAAGGCAGCTTTTCCATGCTTCACTGCAAACATTCTCGCCGCACGTTCAACAGCTTCCGACGCACCAAACGGAAATTTCATCTCGAACCGATCAGACATCTCGGCCATCTTCTCTTCAAATGTCCGCCTTGCGATAACCGATGCCGCGGCCACAGCGATGTTGCTTTCGCCCTTTTGCCTGTGAACCAGTGTCAACTTTCTATCTTCAAAAAAACTTTTGTCGAAAGTAGCAATGCCACCGAACATGTCGATTACCGATCCATCGACGGTATGACCTGCGGATGATTCGCATTTGTAAAGCTCGTCGATTGCATTGGTGTGAGCGGCGGCGAGCATGGTGTTGAGGTTTCCGTATTTTGCATACGTTAAGTTGTAGAGTTCCGGTTCATAGACTCCCAATTGAAATGATCCAGCGAATTCTGTGCGCAAGATATTTGCGGCCTCAGCGATTTCTGCGGTGTTCATGAGCTTACTGTCTTTGACTCCAAGCGCAAGAAGTCGTTCAACTTCCTGCCGTGAGCAACAGAACGAACAGACAACCAGCGGGCCGAAGAAATCGCCTTTGCCTGATTCATCGCTGCCTGTCCAACGGTTAAACGACGCTTCAACGCTTTCATCAGACGGAGCGGAAAGCCCGGCCGCATCGCCGCCGGAGAGAATCGAAATGGCTGCTGCCGAGACGCGGTTTTTGGTATTGTCGACAAGGCTGACTGCATTTTTTTTGGAAGACCAATAGATGTTGAACATGCCATCGAGTCCGCCTGAGCTGGCTTTTACCTGAAAGCCGTAGTCGATCACCTTCTTGACAGAAAGAGAAATGCCGACCGCATCTATACGCGATTTGTATTTTTCGATATGCGCCGCGATCTTCGGCGATGATTTGAATTCGTTCACGGAAACTCCATTGCTACGGTTTTTCTGGACGCTGGTCAGGGCTGAAAATAATTCACAAAGGTGTTTCGTTGAGCTGGCTTTTTCTTGGTTTGATTTCCGTGCTTCTTTTGGGCTGTTACGATGTCTCCCGCAAATTCGCGCTTGAAGGCAACGCTGTGTTGCCGGTTCTCTTTTTGTCAACGATCTTTGGCCTGAGCTGTATGATTCCATTTGTGGTACTGACGCACTTCAATCCGGTACTCGCAAAAAACTTCGGCATGTTTACAGATGCGATTTCGCTTCGGGCACATCTTCAAATCATCCTCAAAGCGGTGATTGTTTCGGGATCATGGGTGGCGGCTTATTCGGCGATGAAGCATTTGCCGATCTCGGTCGCGTCTCCGATTCGTGCCAGTCAACCATTCTTCACGGTCATCGCGGCGATCACAATTTTCGGCGAGACACCAACGACTATCCAATGGGGCGGACTGGTCATCATGCTGGTTTCGTACTACGCATTCGCGGTCGCCGGTCGATCGGAAGGAATCTCATTCCGCAATAATCCGTGGGTG
>CAIOZP010000664.1 GCA_903862805.1 uncultured Fibrobacterota bacterium | reverse complement strand
GTGGTCATGAACAGCCTTGACAACCGAAGCGAGAACCGCGAGGAACTGGATGTTCGACTCAGGTGTATCGCCAGGGTTGAGAAGGTTAGAGCCAAGGTCGTCAGACAAAGACCAGTTGACATGCTTTCCGCTTCCGTTGACACCTGCGAATGGCTTTTCGTGGAGCAGGCAGGCGAGACGGTGACGCTTTGCAACGCGCTTCATGGTGTCCATGAGGATTGCATTGTGGTCGGCGGCGAGGTTGCTGCTTTCGAAAATCGGAGCAACTTCGAACTGATGCGGAGCAACTTCGTTGTGGCGGGTCGTGACCGGAATGCCAAGCTTCCATGATTCTTCGGCCATGTCGTTCATGAAACCGATGACGCGATCTTTAATAGAACCGAAGTACTGATCTTCAAGCTGCTGACCCTTTGGAGAACCTGCGCCAACGAGCGTGCGGGTTGTCATCACAAGGTCTGGGCGCTTGTTGTAGTAGGCTTCATCGATAAGGACATATTCCTGCTCAGGCCCTCAGGTCGAAAAGACCTTCGTCACGTTCTTGCCAAGAGTGGTAAGAAGTTCGACAGCAGCCTTGTTGATGGCCGCATCGGAACGCAGAAGTGGAAGCTTCTTGTCGAGGGCTTCGCCGGTGTAGGAAATGAAAATCGTAGGAATTGTAAGTGTTTTCACGCCTTCTGCATCGGTAATGAAAGCAGGCGACGACGGATCCCATGCAGTATAGCCACGGGCTTCGAATGTAGCACGAATTCCGCCCGACGGGAATGAAGATGCGTCAGGCTCGCCCTGAATCAACTTGCCGCCGGAGAATCTCTCAAGAACCTGAAGCGGCCCGTTCACGTCGAGGAAACTGTCGTGCTTTTCGGCAGTAAGTCCGGTCATCGGATGGAACCAGTGGGAGTAGGAATTGGCACCTTTGCCGATCGCCCATTCCTTCATGGCATTGGCGATTTCATCAGCCTGATCTTTGCTGATAACTGCGCCGTTTTCCTGCCAAGCTTTGAATGCTTTGAAGGTCTTGGCCGTAACCATTTTCTTCATTGTGTCTTCGGTGAAGACGTTGCATGCAAAGAACTCGCTGACACGTGCCGAGAGAACTTCCTTCTCGACCTTTACCGTTCCGACGATTTCGCTTCTGCTCACTTAAATACTCCTGTTTAGTGGTTAATGAGCTAATCATAAAGTTGAAAATTCACAACCGTATCTTTGGACGAGAGGAATATAAGCTCTCCGGTAGGTGCTTGGAAGTGAATTTTCTGCTTTGGCACAATCTTGTTTCCAGCATGGATGAAAAACACAATGTTGTACTGCTTTTTTATTATGGCCGAGTTTTGCCGACATGTATTTTAGCCTCGCCAAAAATGATTCAACTATCAGATGGATGTAATGTGGGTGCCATTTCTATTGTCTTTGTGTGTACCGGAAACATATGTCGCAGCCCAATGGCCGAGGGCATTTTCAGATCACGGTGGGATGTAACTCGGAACGGTCCCATCGTGGTTTCATCTCTTGGCACTCACGGCCTTGCATCGCAGCCGGCGTCTCCACTTGCCGTACAGGTATGCGCTGATGCGGGGATAGACATTTCAAGGCACATTTCGCGTCCTGTCAACTTTCGAGAGCTCGATATTGCCGATATGATTTTCTGTATGGAACCTATGCATAAAGATTTTATTGATCTGTATGTGCCGGGAGTTTCTGACAAAACAGCTCTGCTTGCTGCTTGGCCTGAAAAAGGCGGTCGCAACAGTGTTGTTGATGATCCGTATGGCGCAGGGATCCGCACTTACAACCGCGCATTCGACGAAATTACCAAGCATATCGAAAGAGTCATGCCCAATATCATCGACATCTACTGGAGCAAACTCCGAACGAATCAGTGACGAAGCGTTGCGCTAATTCCGCAGTCGACGGTGACCACTTCACCTGTAATGTCCTGATCTCTGATGAGATTTTCGAGGGTATAGCAGACATCGTCTGTCGTTGGCAGTTTTTTATCGGGGCAGAGGTTTCGCATTCTGTCAAAGAAATCCATGTCCGATGAAGACGGAATCACCGGCCCTGGCGCGATGCAATTGATCCGCAATTCACCTTTGTAAAGTGCCGCCAGCGAGATCGTGACGTCTTCAATGAGCCGTTTGCTTAAACGATAATTCGCAAAGCGTGCCGAGGTATTGTCGATAAGTGCATCGGAAATATTCAC
>CAIOZP010000663.1 GCA_903862805.1 uncultured Fibrobacterota bacterium | reverse complement strand
GAATCACCGTTTATTCAAGAGCCATCTGCAAGCAAAACGTTTTTGTCCCGCTTTTCACTTCGACAAGATACCTGCCAGCCGACAAGGCAGGACAAATGGATCTTGCTGAAATTCTTTGATCGACACTTGATGCGCCCAAAGTCATTGCACCGAGATTGCGGCCGCGACAGTCGAAGAGTTTGACTGTTGACAAATGCAAAGTTGCCGGAATCGCGATGATTCCGTCTGCAAGAATTCTGATGCCACCATGCATTGCCGGTTTGTCGTTCTGCGGGTTGTGAATTGGCGTGGTGCCGGTTCCTTTGTATATAAAAATGTTATACGTGGAACCGACAACAAGATCCGGAATACCGTCGCCATCGAGGTCGCCGAGAGCGAAGCAAACAGGCTCGCCAGCCGGGCCGCCGACCGCTCCGATCGGTTTTGGAAAGCAGATTTCGGTGTCGTTGCTTTTGAGTGCGACCGGAGCGGACAACACAGGCTCATGACCAGCACCGGCAGTGTTTTCGTAGTAATAAATCTTGCCGTTTTCATCGGATGTCAGAAGATCGGAATCGCCGTCTCCATCGCAGTCAAACATTTGCAGATGGCAATAATTCTGAAGTATATCGGCACCCGCAGCGCGAACCGTGTCGCATGTTTTAAAGCGATATGACGAAGCGGTTCCGCTGTTGATGTAGAGAAGGATCGGCGCAGGATTGTAGAACGAATAAAACGGCTCTCCCTGACAGGCTATCAATAAATCCGGCAGACCGTCGTTGTTCCAATCAAGCACGCATGGCGCCGAGTTGGTGAACACACGGATCGCCGTGTCGCCCGGGCCGATGATGTTCGGTTCTTTGTGGAAAGTGCCGTTGGCATTGCGGCTGAAAAAGTTGACCACGCCCGATCTGTCGCCTACGATCAGATCTTTTCTCCCGTCACCGTTGAAATCCACCACCTGCGGATTCGACGCGCCGATACATCATCCGAAGGGAAGACTGATGACGGCTCCATCGGCGGAAAGATCGGGTCCGATTGAAAATGACGGGGCGTTTTTCGTTCCATCATTTAGGAGTTGAACAACCCTTCCGCTGTCGAAACATCCGGCGAGAATATCGGGAAGACCGTCGCCGTTTATGTCGGTGATGCACGGCGACCAATTGGCCTGTGCCGTCATCGTGTCGGATGGCGAAAAGAAAGCTGTTCGTTCGCCGAATGTCGGCACTGCGGCATAGGTCGAAGCCGCAGCACAAAGGACCTGCGCCGACAGAATCATCCAGTGTTTTGACAAGTTATTTTTTTTCATGATGCCGTTGGATCCATGATCTTGCCGATGAAGAGAATCGTATTGGTGGTCTTTTCCCGAAGGATGCAGATGTATGGTCTGTTTATATACATTATTGGCGGCATAATACCGATGGAGGTGTCCGAAATTACTCCGATTGTAACAGCCGCAGCTTCTGTTCCGCCTTCGCAAATTTTCAAAAAGGCCTTTTGCTGGAGCTTGCTGATAAACAGCGACGAGTCATCGGTGATATTCATAAAGTTCGCTGAGCCTGGCACAAACGCCTTTTGGATTCCGAGCTTGCCGAGCGCCGCAACCAGATCCTTCATACATGAGAACTTGCATTGCGGCAGATAGAGATTGATCTCCTGCACGCTGAGTTTCGCATAGATCGAGTCGAGTCCGGCGGGTGTCATTGACTGGACAAAGGCTGTTGCCGTCTGCGTAGAATCGGGCAGGATCAGGAGCATACTGAAATCGCTTGAGTCGTAGTCCAGCTCGACATATTGCGCATGTTGATCCTGATAATATGCAAAGGGCTTGTCGGTTCTCATCATTGCGCAGGTTTTTGATGTTCCGTCTGCAAGATAAAACGGTTCGTTGCGGGTTGCGCTTGAATCGAAGGGCAGCGCCCATTGTCCTTTGAAATAAACCGCGTTGAGGAGAATTAGCTGATCATTATCCTCAATCTTATCGATTATGCTGGGGATTTTTCCGTTGGTGTTATCGCTGACCCACTGATTGATAACTGCCGGTGCCGTCGGATCGGTAAAGTCGAGAGCTTTCACAGCCGCATTGTAATAGCTGCTATCGGTGGCGATGAAATCATGCTTCACCGGAAAAGTGTTTCTGTACCAGATCGAATTGGCAATCTGGCAGCAGACACTCGGCGACTTTGTTGTGAAGTCGTTCAGCATGTTCTGCGCCACTTGATTGGCATCATCCATCGAAACATTGTCGCAGCCTATGGCGTGCAAAATCTCTACTTGAGTTTCGCCCCGCGCACCGTTGGCGGTCATGAGCAGTGCCATGGTCATGCTCAAGGGAGAGATGAATAAGTTGCTGTCGGATACTCCGGCATCAAGAGTCTTGAAAATATCGATGCCGAAAGACTGAGTCGCACCCACAATATTCTGACGGACAAGTGCCTGATCAGGAGTTTCGATTTTGGACGGACTCACACCGATTGTTGAACTACTTTTCGAACATCCCGAAAGCGACGACAAAACTATGGCCGCAGCCAAAGACGCACATGCAAATCGCATGAGATCCTCCTGTTTGTAAATCAAAAAACTATTTAGAGAAAGTTGAAACTTCGCCAGGTAAAACAGTTACGGTAATATTTGTCACGTAATTTGGTGTCATTGTAATGCTGTTCGTATCGATTGCACTTGAATCAGTCGAAGATGAATCCACCACTACGAACGAAATCGGCTGAATAACGACATCACGGGAACCGGACGGCACCCTCGACAAGACAACCGATCCGACATTGTCGCTTATCGAGAAGATGTCTGTTCCGGGGATCGCCACAAAAAATCTACCGCCTGGGTTCGACGTGTCGGCAGAAATCGTTCCGCTGATCACACCGGTTTTGCGCAGCGTATCGCGAACCGTCCCGGTCTTTACAATCTGCGAAACTGACACGGCATTTACGAAGATGCTGTCTTCGATCAGCACCGTGCAGAATTCGGTGTCAGGATTGATCGCAACAAAACGGCCGGAACTGTCGGTCGTCCCGCGAGCGCTGAAGCCGCCATTTTCAAATGCAAGATAAGAAGAGTTGTGAATAATGACAGACAGATTCGGATCGGACGTGACTTCGATCGTGTCATGGGAGAATTTAATGGCCGCAACATGAGTATTGGAAGCAGTTACAGTTTCGGAACTGCTTCCACCGCCGGCGAGATAGTTTGAACATCCGACTATGAGTGCCGCTATTATCCCAAACATGATCCGGTGGATCGACATCTCAAACCTCACCTGAAGCAACAGGTTTACTGAACGGGAACACCTGAAAATTGATCTGCCACACCCGCGACGCCGTTTCGTCGGCGTTGGCAAGCTCGACAATCCGTCGCCGTGTGTTGGAAATCAGTTCACGGATTTTTCCGGCCGTCTCATCGGAGACGCCGATCGTAAGTGTAGATATATCGCGCTCCATCGGAGAAAACCTGTCGAGCGCCTCCTGAGCAAGCCGCATGGCTTCTCGCTGGAAATTTTCGACTGCGTCCTTGTTGCCCGCTCCCGATTTGACCGCCGTTGATGGAAGGATCCATTCTCCGGTTTCTTTTTTTTGGACAAGCCCAAGTTTCTCAAGCAATGCAACTGATGATTTTGCCTGAGCCGTGCTGATCGGAGGAAGGCAATTCGCGGCAAGCTTCTCAATGTTCCCATCGAAGCCGAATGCGCCGATCAGCGCACGAATCACGCTGTGATACCATTGCCCGTAATATTCAAACTGTGTGTCGGCAAGAAGCTGAACCTGTCGCGCCTGCCTCATGCGTCCGAGTTCGCGATGATAGTTGTTGCGCTCGTCGATTCCCTTGGCTTGATCGCAGCTGACCATCGTTTCAAAAAACCGTGCTTCGTCAGGCGAATGTCCAATTACCGACGACAGTTTATTGGCGCTTTGCCTGGACAAACCCTTCTTGCCCTGTGATATTGATGTAAGCCAAGACGCCGAATTGATCCCCATTTTCTGGGCGATGTACCTGTTTGATGCAGGAACCCCGCGCTCGCGACGATCCGCAAGCCAATCTTGCAGGTACACTCTCCAATCGCTATAAAACCAGACAGCTTTCATTTTGATCTTTCAAGAACCGCTCTTGGCTGGATTGCCGGTGAGCAGGTTCTTGAGAGGAATATGGATATTTCAGGCTGGTTTTGCAATTTATTTTTGATAGTGGTGGAACTTTCCGCTCACTCCGGTGAGCAACCCGATATCTACTTGTCAAAAAGCGCCTCAAAATTTGAAGCATACAAACTGATAGTGACGGCTTTGTCCAAACAGATCTTCATCAGACAAAAATGCTTTGACTCAAAGGGTTTCCTTTTCTACATAAAATCTTCCGGCTTGACGCAGGAAGGCTGTCCTAATTATTTTACGCTCCCGTTATGGTGTTTTATCCAAGAGAAGTACCGCAGGGGACGAGTAGCCGCAGTGAAAAAGCGACTCTCGATGCGGAGCTTGCCCGCGATTGCGGCCTTGCTGGGCCGGTAGATTGTGAGCTTTCTTTCGACAGAAGCGGCGGGCGAATCCGTGTTTCGGTCGAGTGGGATTGCACCGTAGCACAGGATTGTGCGCGTTGTGCGGAATCCTTCGACCTTGAGCTATCTGGCAGCTTCGAAGCGCTGGTGGTTCCAGAAAGCGAAACGGTGGACGAAGAAAATCTTGTCTATCGTGACGAAACAGAAAAGGTCGATCTTGGCAATGTTCTTTATGAAGAGATCCTGACTTCTGTTCCGCTGATGCCTTTGTGTCGCCAAGATTGCAAAGGGGTTCTCGGTGTGGAGCAGTTGGTGAAAATCGATCCGAGGTGGAGCGCCCTCGGAAAATTGAAGTCTGGTAATTGAGTTTCAATATAGGAGTTAGAAATGGCAGTACCTAAGCGGAGAACATCCAGTACACGCCGCGACAAGCGTCGTTCCCACCTTGCGATTACACCGGTCAAGCCGACCTTGTGTTCGCATTGTCGTCAGCCGAAGGTGGCGCACCGCGTATGTCCGAACTGCGGATACTACGCTGGCGTTGAGGTTGTCACCCCCGAGGAATAATTGGGCGAGATGATCCGCATAGCTGTTGATGCCCACGGTGGCGACAATGGCTGTGCAACGGTAGTCGAAGGAGTTCTGGCAGCGTTGACAAGATCGACGGTGCCTATTTCTGTTTATCTCTGCGGTCGGCGTGACGAAATAGACTCTGCAATTTCGTCTTTGGGTGGTGGCGAGTTTGTTGCTGCCGGATCGCTTTTGATCGAAAATTGCAGCGACGATGTTTCAGACGACTGTTTGCCATCGAAGCTCTGGAAGCGGCATCCGAATGCGCCAGTTGTCAGATGCCTTTCGATGCAGAAAGACGGACTCGTTTCGGCTTCGCTTTCAGCAGGTGATACGAGATATATAATTGGTAGTGCGATTTTTCTGCTTGGTCATACCAGCGGGATTTCGCGTCCGGCGCTTGCGGCCTTTTTGCCGACCGCCGGAGCAAGACCGGTTCTACTTCTCGATGTCGGTGCAAATGTCGAGTGCAAGCCAAGGCACCTTGCAGATTTCGGGACGATGGGCCGCGAATATTTTGGGCACTTTTTCGGGATTGAAAATCCGAAGGTGGCGCTTCTGAATGTTGGCGGCGAGTCGTTCAAGGGCAGCAAGGTTGTCCGCGACACAGCAGATATTTTAAGGCAGGATATGCCTGATTCGTTCTGCGGTTTTGTTGAAGGTTCACAGGTTCTGTCCGGCTCTGCCGATGTGGTCGTGTGCGACGGTTTTGCCGGAAATGTTCTGCTCAAAGCCTGCGAGAGTTTCCATAATCTTGTAGAGCGGATTGTCGGAACAGAAGACAGAGCTGCCGAGTTGGTGAGAGCGCGGGTGTCGGTTCTCAATGCCGACAACTACGGGGCTGTTCCGCTTCTTGGCGTGAACGGAGTTGTTTTCAAGGCACATGGCGCATCGTCGCCACGAGCCATTTGTCATGCGGTGAATGCAGCAGCGATAGCGGCGAGTCAGAAGACTGCCGATCACGCGTTTGGAATAGAGAGGATTTAGATGGCCATAAGAGCCAGGATCGTATCAGTCGGAACAGCTCTTCCAGAGAAAATTGTCGGCAACGATCATTTCGCAACATACCTCGACACCTCCGACGAATGGATTGTCAGGCGTACCGGGATCAAACAGCGACGATTTGTTGACGATCCGAAAAGTCCGACCGCCACTTCCGATCTCGGAAGCATCGCGGCTAAAAATGCGATTGACAAGGCGGGAATCGATCCGGCCACAATCGACGCCGTTATCTGTGCAACATTTTCTCCCGATAATTTTTTCCCCTCAACAGCCTGCGCGATTTCAAATAAAGTCGGCGCATCAAAAAGTTTTGCATTCGACATCTCCGCCGCCTGTGCCGGTTTTGTTTACGGCTTGACAATTGCGAATTCGCTAATTCTTTCGGGCCAGTGCAAAACGGTTTTGCTTGTTGGTGCCGAAGTCGTTTCTCGGACACTTGATTTTAACGATCGTTCGACCTGTATTCTCTTCGGAGACGGTGCCGGTGCGATTGTTCTTCGCGGCGAAGAAGGCGAACGCGGCATTCTGTCGTGCGAATGTTTCAGCGATGGATCTCTCGGTGACATTCTAAAACTGCCGGTGCCGTGGAACGGTTCGCCGAGCATGTTCATGAACGGCACAGAGGTTTTCAAAAACGCGGTAAGATTGATGACCGATGTCACGCGCAAGGCGATCTGCTCTGCCAGACTTGAATTTGCAGACATAAATCTGCTGGTTCCGCATCAGGCAAACATAAGAATTATTCAGGCGATGGGCGAATACCTCGGATTATCAGAAGACCGCGTCGTGGTCAATGTCGAACGCTTCGGCAACACATCTGCCGCGTCGATTCCGATTGCACTCGCCGAGGCTTGGGATTCGGGCCGCATTTCCGAGGGTGATCTGGTTGTATTCGCAGGACTCGGCGGCGGCCTTACGGTCGGCGGCGCGGTCGCAAGATTCTAAGTAACAAAACGGAAGATTATTTGATGCCATACGTGTTCATGTTTCCGGGTCAGGGTTCGCAGAAAGTCGGTATGGGTGCCGATCTAGTTTCAGGAGTCGCATCTGTCAAGGCACGCTTCGATCAGGCCGACGTAATTCTCGGTCGCCCGCTTTCAAAGCTGATCCTCGAAGGGCCGGAAGACGAGCTCAAGTCCACACAGAATACTCAACCGGCTCTTTTCCTTTTGGAAGCAGCAATTGTCGATGTGCTTCGCGGACGCGGAATCGAACCTGTTGCCACAATGGGGCATTCCCTCGGAGAATACAGCGCGCTTTACGCCGCAGGAGTTTTCGGTTTCGAAGACGGACTTCGCCTTGTTGCCAAACGCGGCGAGCTTATGGCGAAAGCCGGTGCCGCGAGCAAAGGTGTGATGGCTGCTGTGATCGGACTTTCGTCTGCACAAATTCGCGAGGCGCTTAAAAACGTAACTGCCGGAGTGATTGTTCCTGCAAACGAAAATTCTCCCGATCAAACGGTTATCTCCGGCGAAGCTGCCGCGTTTGAATCTGCTTCCGAAATTCTCAAGGCTGCAGGCGCAAAGCGTGTCATTCAGTTACCTGTTTCTGGCGCTTTTCATTCGCCGCTCATGAAGCCCGCCGCCGATGAATTCAAAAATTTCCTCGAACAGGTTAATTTCGCCGATGCGAAATGCCCCGTAATCACAAACGTAACCGCAGCTCCGGAAACAAAGGGTTCCGTGCTGAAAGGACTTTTGTACGACCAGCTTCTCAATCCGGTTCGCTGGGTTGATTCGGTTGCTGCGCTATCAGCATTCGGAAGTTTCACGGCAGTCGAGGTTGGTCCGGGCTCGGTACTAAAAGGACTCGTGAAGAAATGTTCGCAGGATCTGAATGTAGTTTTGTGCGAGACGAGCGATAATGTATATTCGGTCTGATTTTGCTCAACCTTGGAGACAAGTGTGAAGATTGATCTTTCAGGAAAGTCTGCGCTGATCACTGGTGGTGGTCGTGGAATCGGTCGTGAGATTGCGTTCAAGCTGGCGTCTGCCGGATGCGATGTGGCGATCTGTGACATTGACGCAACAACTGCCGAAGCAACAGCAAAAGACCTCGAAGCTACTGGTATCAAGTCCATAGGTATCGCTGCAAACGTAGCCGATGCCGCATCTGTCGAAGCGATGTTCAAAACCTTCATCGAAAAATTTGGCAAGATGGATATCCTCGTGAATAACGCTGGTATCACTCGTGACGGACTCGTCATGCGCATGAAGGAAGAAGACTGGGATGCAGTTCTTACTGTCAATCTCAAGAGTGCCTTCCTCTGCTGCCGCGAAGCCGCTCGTCCGATGATGAAAGCCCGCAGCGGCACCATCATCAGCATTGCTTCGATTGTCGGACTCATGGGCAACGCCGGTCAGGCAAACTACGCCGCCGCAAAGGCAGGCATGATCGGTCTTACCAAGACCCTCGCAAAAGAATTTTCAAGCCGCAATATAACGGTCAATGCAGTCGCTCCCGGCTTTATCAAAACAGCCATGACCGACAAACTTACCGACGACGACCGTGCGAAACTGACGAATGCAATTCCGCTTGAGCGCTTGGGTTATCCCGACGACATCGCGAATGCTGTTCTGTTCCTTGCTTCTCCGATGGCGAGCTATATCACCGGGCATGTGCTCTCGGTGAATGGCGGCCTTTACATGTGATAGATACGGTTATTATTTTCTAAACAGTTTCACTAATACAACGCAAGGAGACGCAAGTGAGCGCCAACGAAGCAAAAGTAAAGCAGATTATTGCAGAGAAGCTCGGTGTGAGCGAGGACAAGGTTGTCCCGGCAGCTTCTTTCGTAGATGATCTCGGAGCGGATTCACTCGATCAGGTCGAGCTTATCATGGCACTTGAAGATGAATTCGATATCGAAATTCCTGATGAAGATGCAGAAAAGCTCAAGACAGTCAAGGATGCCCTCGACTACATTGAGACCAAGAAGTAATTTCGTCCTGATTTGAAGAATCTATGGTACGGAGTGGCTCATGTCACCCGTACCTGTTTTTTATGTGCCTGACAACACGGCGGACAGGGATCGCAAATGTCGAAACGAGTTGTAGTAACGGGATGCGGAGTTGTGTCCCCTGTCGGAAACGATGTAAAGTCGTTCTGGGAATCGCTTGTAGCCGGACGTTCCGGCATCGGACCTATAACACGGTTCGACACCGAGGGCTATGATGTCAAGATCGCTGGCGAGGTGAGAGACCTCGACTTCGCGAAGTACGTCGAGCCTAAGGACGCCAGACGCATAGACCGCAACATCGTCTATGCGATTGCCGCGGCAGAAGAGGCCGTCAAGGCCGCCAACCTTACTCCCGAAACTACTGATGCCGAGCGTTGCGGAGTCATCGTGTCTTCGGGTATCGGCGGAATCCAGACCCTCGAAACCGAGCATGAGAAGCTTTTGACCAAAGGGCCTGGCCGCGTGTCGCCCTTCCTTATTTCCTACATGATTCCCGATACGGCCGCAGGCATGGTCTCGATGAAGACCGGCATGAAAGGCCCGAACTACGGCGTCGTCAGCGCG
>CAIOZP010000662.1 GCA_903862805.1 uncultured Fibrobacterota bacterium | reverse complement strand
CTGCGAGTACGTCCAGAAGCCAGTTCACGCCGTCGGGGAAGGCGTTGTCGTCGATGCCGAGTACGATGAACTGCGGTACCGATGCCGGATCGAGCCCGCCCGGCGGCGACGTCGACGGAGCGAGCGAGAACGGCGCCGCAACAGCGGCGATGGCAAAGAGGGCGGGCGAGAGAAACGCGGCGACCGTATTCATGGGAACTCCGCAAGGAATGGGTGTGCAAGGGGGTTACATATATAGTAGGCAGGAAACGATGATGTCGCAGGGAAAATCGTCGGCCGGCATCTGATACGGGCAACCGGCGATTCCGAAAAAAAAGGGGCCCACAAGCATCAAAGATGCTCATAAGCCCCTGAATTGAAAAGTACCCCCGAGAGGAATCGAACCTCCGACCTGCGGTTTAGGAAACCGACGCTCTATCCTACTGAGCTACGAGGGCATTGATTTTTGTTCGTCAAATATAAAAAGAGCGATTTAATTCTGAAAGACTTTTCGGCTATTTACCCGAAAGAAAATTGAAGACGAGAGTGAGAAGCAGACTCACCACGATGCAGGTCGCGATTGGTATGTGAACCTTGAAGCCGTTGCTACCAAATGAAAGATCGCCGGGCATGCGGCCGAATGGCAACTTGTCGGCAAATAGGAACAGCGTGCCGAGGATTAGCATGATCGATCCGGCGATTAGAAGAAATTTTCCGAGTTCAGCAAAATGCACGATTATTCCCTTTTGTCAATCTTCGATATTGCCGAAGAGGTCGGGGCGCGCAATGCTTATGTCGCGTCCGGCCGGCGGCTTGAGGTTAAAATAATTATAGGTACGGCCTGTCACCTCACGGCCACGCGGCGTGCGTTTTAAAAAGCCGGTTTGAATCAGGTATGGTTCGTAAACATCTTCAATGGTGTCGGGCTCTTCGCCGACTACGACTGCGATATTGTTGATACCCACCGGCCCGCCGCCGTAGTGCTCGATTATCGCCATCAGAACGCGACGGTCCATGTCGTCGAGTCCGGTTTCGTCGATGCCGAGCATGTTCAGCGCCTGTCGCGCCGCGTCAAGCGTGATGCGGCCGTTGCCCTTAACCTCAGCGACATCTCGCGCACGACGGAGCAGACGGTTTGCAACACGCGGAGTTCCACGCGACCGGCGGCCGAGTTCAAGCGCGGCATCGGTATCACATGGAATATTGAGTATGCCCGACGAACGCATTACCACACGCTGAAGATCTTCGGCGGAGTAATATTCCATTCGTCCCACGTAGCCGAAACGGGCAAGCATCGGCGATGTGATAAGCCCCGCACGAGTGGTCGCACCCACAAGCGTAAACGGAGAAAGCGGAATGCGGATCGATCGCGCCGCCGGGCCTTCTCCGGTCATAATATCAAAAACAAAATCTTCGATTGCCGGATAAAGAGATTCCTCTACAAGTCGATTGAGACGATGAATCTCGTCGATGAAAAAAAGATCGCGTTCGGCAAGCGAAGTTAGCATACCGGCGAGGTCTCCTTTTTTCTCGAGTACCGGCCCTGATGTAATAGAAATTCCGGCACCAAGTTCGTTCGCTAAAATTTGAGCAAGCGTAGTTTTACCTAAGCCTGGCGGGCCTGAAAAGAGAATGTGATCAAGCGCTTCACCGCGCTTTTTTGCGGCAGTCACAAATATCTTCAGGTTGTCTTTGAGTTTCTCTTGACCAATAAAATCATCGAATGTTTTTGGCCTGATCGTTAGCTCGAATTCCTGATCTGACGACCGAACCTCTGCCGAAATAATGCGCTCATTCTGTGCAGACATTTACACCACCTTCAGGGCTGAACGGATCCATGCCTCTGCCGTTGAATCGGAAGTAACCGTTTCTTCGACACGGGCCAATGCCGCAAGCACCTGCGACTCGCTGTAGCCGAGTGCGATAAGCGCTGCATAGGCATCTTCGCGAGCCGGAAAAGTTTGAGCGGCGGCCTTCTTTGCATTGCGTTGACTCGGAGGAATAGACGCAAGCAACGATGGATCGAGCTTGCCCTTCAGTTCAAGCACGATTCGTTGCGCGGTCTTCGGGCCGATGCCGGAAATAGTTTTGAACCTTGCCGCGTCACCCATATGAACCGCAAGTGCAAGATCACGAACCGACATTCCAGATAGAACCGCGAGCGCTGCTTTCGGGCCTACCTGCGAAATATCGAGCAGGCGCAAAAACGCCTCGCGTTCTCCTTTTGTCAAGAAGCCGAATAGCTTTTCCATGTCTTCGCGAACATAGTGGTAAGTGAAGAGCTTTACCCGTTCGCCCTTCGCCGGCAGTGCCGCAAGCGTTGACTGCGGAGCGAAGACGAGATAACCGATTCCCCCGACGTCAAGCACGGCGTGTTCGGTTCCCGTTTCGTCAAGCGTGCCATTTACATATTCAAACATTGATCAGCCTTTCTTGCTTTTCGTAGCCGCAAGAGCGACCGCAGAACCCGCATGATGGTAGCCGCAGATTGCGGCCGCGAGCGCATCGGTAATATCGGCTACATGTTTTTCACCTTGCATTCCAAGCATCATCGAGACCATATACGCGACCTGATCTTTCTCTGCATTGCCGTTTCCGGTGAGAGATTTTTTAATTTCACGCGGCGCGAACTCTGCAATTGCAGCACCAATTTTTTTTGCAGCAAGCATAGCGACTCCGCGTGCATGTCCGAGCACGAGTGCGGTTCGTACGTTGTCGGAATAGAACGCTTCTTCGATGCTGACCAGATCGGGTTTCCAGATCGCAAGCTTCTCGGTAAGACCGTCGAATATCGTGAGAAGTTTGTCGGCGAGTTCACCGGCTTTCGGGCGGATCGTTCCGCAGTCGAGACAGACCATGCGACTGCCCTCGGCGCGGATCACTCCCCAGCCGAGAATCGTCGTGCCAGGATCAATGCCGAAAATGACCACCTTATTCCTGCGCCGCTTCCATGTCTTCGTCCGACGCATCGAAGTTCGAGAAGACGTTCTGCACGTCGTCGAGATCGTCGAGCACACCAATCAGCTTCATGACCTTACCGACACCGTCTCCAGTGACCGTCACTGTGTTCTCCGGTACCTTCGAAATTTCCGCCGAAAGCATCGAAACTTTTTTCGCCTCGATTGCCGAGCGAACTGGTTCGAAAGCATCGGGTGGGGTGGTCACTTCGTAAACTTCGTCGAGTGTTGAAATGTCTTCGGCACCGGCTTCGAGCGCGAGTTCCATAAGTTCGTCTTCGCCGATTGCCGCCTTGTCAATTTCGATAACACCTTTGCGGGCAAACATCCACAGAACCGAGTTCGTCGTACCGAGGCTTCCGCCGTATTTTGTAAAGGCATGACGCACTTCGCCGACTGTGCGGTTGCGGTTGTCTGTTAGGCACTCGACAACAACGGCGACACCGGCCGGAGCGTATCCTTCGAAAACGATCTCCTCGTAGTTCGCGCCTTCGGCTGTGCCTGAACCGCGGGCGATTGCAGCCTCTATGTTTTTGCTCGGCATGTTGTTGCTCTTGGCTGTAGCAACCGCTGCACGCAGGCGCGGATTACCGTCTATGTCCCCGCTGGACTTTGCCGCGACCGTGATTTCCTTGATCAGTCTGCCGAAGAGTTTTCCGCGAGCTGCGTCGGTTTTGCCTTTAGCGCGTTTTATGGTTGCCCATTTGGAATGTCCAGACATTGAAAGTTCTCCTTTGTAAATTTATGGATTATATTTTTTTGATTGCTTGACAAGAGAGAAGAAGAAGTCAGGAAGGCAGAAGAATAAGACAGAAGAGGAAGGGGTTAGCCACCCCTTAGACCCGCCAAGGAAGATGTGACCCCAACCCCCCCGCCTGTCGGCGCGCCCCCACTGGGGGGCTATGTTATGCGTGGGCAGTGGTGATAGTTCGCTGGTTGACAAATGCGACAACCTCACCCCCGACCCCTCTCCTTCAGAGAGGGGAGAAGAAAAATTAGAATCAGAAACAAACGCAATTGATTCTTCTTTGTCAATCAAACGAATATTTGAAAGCAAGCTTCCCTCTCTGAAGGAGAGGGGTTGGGGGTGAGGTCTGCCTTCCCTCTTTTTCGGTCTCAAACCGGAAAAGAGGGGCCCACGAAGTGGGATGGGAGTTTTGTGAGAGCGGGGCGTTGCGGGGTCATGTTCCCGAGCTGGCGAGGAAAAAGAACCCGCTGAAGGGGGTGCGTCGGAGACTTGACTGAAGAGAGTCCCGAAGGGCGAACGTAAGGCAAGGCTCCGACCAGGGGGAATCCTTTCCCCCCTCTTATCTGCCTTATCTGTCTTTACTCTTATTGTTTTCATATCTTAATACTTAGTCAACCTCTCCATCCCCACAGCCTCAAGCGAACTCAACTCCTGCCCCAAAAATCTCGCAGCATTATTGGCAAAACTCTGCGTCAAATCAGTCACGAAGAATTTACTTTCCTCCGCGCCTTTGCGGCCTGGTGATGCCAATGCGTCCATTGCCTTAAGCAGTTTTGCAGCTTCGGTCGCAGTCCAGACAGCGCTGTCGATGAGCTCGATTGCGCTGCCCATTGTTTCCTGAATAACATCGAAGAGGAAAGGGTAGTGCGTGCAACCGAGTATGAGGCTATCGATGCCGTTGTCTTTGAGCTCGTACAAATAATGTTGCGCGATCAGTCTTGGGATTTCTCCATCTGTCAAGCCTTCCTCGACGAGTGGAACGAAGAGCGGGCATTCGCGTCCGTAAACTGCGACGTCCGGATCGATCGCGAGAATTCCTTTGGTGTACGACTGTGCGCGAATGGTCGCGCGCGTGCCGATGATCCCGACCTTGCGTGTCGCGCTGCGAGCTACGGCCGCACGGCAACCGGGCATGACCACACCGACCACCGGAATGTCTTTTGCAATTACTTTTATCGCATCGAGCGCCACCGACGAGACGGTGTTACAGGCGACGATCAACATTTTTATATCGTGCTCGAGAAGGAAGCGCGCGTCCTGTTTGCCGAAGATTGCAATGGTGTCGTCGGATCTTCCGCCATACGGGTAACGCGCGGTGTCGCCGAGGTAATAGACGCTCTCGTCGGGAGCCTGACGGAATATTTCGCGCACGACTGTGAGCCCGCCTATGCCCGAATCGAAAACGCCGATTGATCTGTTGTCGGGCATATTGCTTCCTATTTTTTCTTGAATTTTAAAACGGCGTTGCACATTGCCGATGCGAGCTTGCGCTGATATGACGCGGTCGCGAGTTGCTTCTCTTCGGCTTTGTTCGATACGAATCCGGTCTCGACCAGAACCGACGGCATCCATGCGCCGTTGAGCACCCAGAAGTTTGCCTGACCAACGCCCTTGCCATATCGCGTCGAGGTTCCGGCCATTTCGTCGGCAACGGCGATCGAGAAATCCTGGCTCTCGCTCAGGTGCTCGTTGTTGGCCATGTCGAAGAGAATGTTGTCGATGTGCGAGCGTTTTTTCTTGTCTTTGTTTTCGAGCTCGACCACTGTGTTTTCAAACATGGCAACGCGCTTGTCGTCTTCGTTTTTTGCCTGCGAAAGAAAATAGACGCGGAAGCCTTCAGGGTTGTCGTCTTTGGCCGTTGTGCGACCTATGCTGTTTGCGTGAATGCTGATGAAGAGATCGGCCTTGTGATCGTTGGCGAATTTGGTTCGATCACGAAGCGGGATGAAAATGTCTTTGTCGCGTGTCATCAGAACTTTGATTGACGACTTGCTTTTGATCATGCTGCGGAGCATGGTGCCGATCGATAAAACGATGTCCTTTTCCTGAACGCCGCTTACGCCGATTGCACCGGGATCCATGCCGCCGTGACCGGGATCTATCACAACGGTTTTCACAGATGTCTTTATGTGGACAGGATTTTTATCGGTAGGCTCCGCCGGTGGATCGTCGTCTGTTTTCTTTTCGACAGCGGTGGTTTTTGTTTGTTGATGAGAAATTGCTTTTGCAGGTTTGACTGAATCGGTCACCGCAGAACTTTGCTTGACAGAATCGGAAACTGGAAGGTCGAGTGGCTTTGCAAAAACAGAATCGCCGCTGATCATCGGGAAAATATTCGGGATGTCTTCGCATGAAATAAAAATGCGGGTGCCACTTCGCTTGACAGAATGCGAAAGGCGAACGACGTCTTCGTCGCATTTGCAGAACGAACTACCGGCATGAAATTCTGCGCGGCTTTCCTGATCGGAAACGCTTGCGATACCGTTGAGCGGATCGGATTTCGCTTCGAGTCCGATCGCCGTAGCCGCTGAAGTGATCGAAATGTATTCCGATCCGTCAAGCTGTATTGCGCTGAGTGTGTCGAGCGTTTCGCCTGTGCCGACAAGCCACTTTGAAGTGGCGGCATCACTTGACAAAAAGAGAAAAGATAAAATCAGAAAAAAGCGAACGAGTTTCATCGGCCCTTCATCACATTTGCAAGACGTTTCTTGTTGTCTTTTTCGGCGATCACATGTCGTTTGTCGTAGTCTTTGCGGCCCTTGCAAAGACCAATCTCAACCTTGATCCACTGCTTTTTGAAATAAACCCGAAGCGGAACAAGAGTCAGATGTTTCTGCTCAACCTCGCGCCGCAGATATGCAATCTCGCGTGCATGAAGCAGAAGCTTGCGGTTGTCGTAAGGTTTATGGTTGTAACGATTCCCCTGTGTAAACTCGCTGATGTGCATTCGGTGGATGTAAATACCGCCGTCGCTGGAGGCTTGCGCATAGCTGTCCATAAGGTTGATCTTGCCAGCCCGAACCGACTTGACCTCGGTTCCCGAGAGAACGATTCCGGCCTCATAAGTATCGAGCACTTCGTAGTCGTGCCAAGCCTTGCGGTTGCGCGCGATCTCACGAAAATCCTCTTTTGCCTTGGCATCCATTTATTGATAAACCACATCATTCTGTTGAAGCGCAGCCTGTCGCAGAAAGTTCCACGAATCAGACGCCGGAAAATACGTCCGGATCGACCTTCGAACCAAACCGCTTGAT
>CAIOZP010000661.1 GCA_903862805.1 uncultured Fibrobacterota bacterium | reverse complement strand
TCGGAAGCGGCTGCGCCTCCGATTCGCTGGCGATCAGGCCGTCTTATAGCGATAGTGCCGGTGATTCGGCAAAAGAGAAAGCCGAAAGTTCGTCAACAGATAGCGATGACAAAAACGACAAGGTTGATGCCGATGGAGCCGAAGTCGGAATGGCTTCGTTTTATGCAAACAAATTTGCCCTGCACAGAACGGCAAGCGGCGAGCGTCTTCATCTTCATGCAATGACCGCGGCTCACCGGACGTTCCCCTTCGGCACAATGGTTCGCGTCACGAATCTGAGTAACGGAAAAAATGTTGTGGTTCGCATAAACGATCGTGGGCCGGTAAAGCGTAGTCGCATAATCGACATGACTCCTGCCGCCGCGAAAGTGATCGGGCTTGATGTTCAGGGAATCGTGAAAGTTAAACTTGAGGTTGTGAAGTGAGGTTCGCGTTTTGTAAATGAGGATACTGAAACCTTCCGCATATCTGCCGACCATTCGCGGTCTTGTTGCAAACGCACTTTCGGGTCGGGCGATCTATCCTTTTTACGCCTCGTTCAAGATCACCTCGCGCTGCCATTTCGGATGTCCGTTCTGCAATATGAAGCAGCACAAGACTCCCGATCTGTCAACCGCCGACATTAAAAAAATCCTCGACAATCTTTCCCGTTCGTCGGTGCTCATGGTCAGTTTCGAAGGTGGCGAGCCGCTTCTCCGCGATGACATCGGCGAGCTTCTCGAATATGCCAGAGATTGCGGATTCTATCTGCTCTTTACTACAAGTGTTCGCGATCTGCTTGCAAGCAACATTGAAAAGTATGCGCCACTTATAGACTTTCTGCATATCTCGATTGATGAGGGACACAACAACCTCGAACTCTTCGATGCCCTGCCAACGCTTGCAAAACTTCCGACACAGGTTTCTGTTCAGACCGTTGTTACAAAAGATACCGTGTCTGCGCTCGATGGGAAAATTGAAAAGTGCTATCAGGCTGGAGCGAATATCGTTGTAATTCCCGCATCACCAATGGATGGCGCGGAAGACTGTTTCCCCGACATGGATGCACTTGAAAAAAAGTTGAATGATCTCCGCAGAAAATTCCCCGACACGATTCACACACCACGCGGATATTTCGACGCCTTTCGCAAACAGAAATGCTCGGCTGCTTCGGTGATCATCGGCCCTGACGGCAGACTCTTCTATCCTTGTCATATTTTAGGCGTAAAGGGTCCGGATCTTCGCGATGTGGATTTCATGGACTGGCTCAAGGAACACGAGGCGGCATCGCTTCGTTTTCTCATGGACAAGTGTGATCGCAACTGTGGTTGGTATCAGTATTATTCGATAGATTCTTATTCTTCACCGGTATCTTTCATTGATGCTGTGCGGCCGATGCTATTTCAGAATCGCCGCAAACATAGGGTAAACAATTCCGAAGGGAACCTTAAATGATTCGTATTCTGTCAATCGTAGCATTGCTTGCGGTTTCGGTCTCGGCGCAGTTTTCGGTGGCCGATCTGGCTTCACAGCACGGCGTTCAACTCGCTTCAAACGGATTGAATCTCTCTCCATCAGGCGGCAATACCGAAAATACACCTTCGACCGCCGGCAGTTTCATCATCGACAAGGCGATAGATTCATCAGCTTACCGCATTGGCGCAGGTGATGTTTTTTCGGTTTACATCTGGGGAAATATGGAGAAGCAATATTCCCTGAAAGTCAACGGCGAAGGTCGTGTGATGATTCCGCTTATCGGCTCAATACAAATCGGCGGACTCGTTCTCAAGGATGCGCGCGACACAATCCGTGCTCGCATCAAAAGCACCTTTCGGAATGTCAGTATAGATATTTCCTTATCCGAAATCCGCCGGTTCAAGGTTCATGTTTTTGGTCAGGTGGAGAAGCCAGGAACATTTGTAGTCGATGGAATGACTCGTGTTGACGAAGCGATTGCGCAAGCACACGGTTTCCTTAAAACAGGCGACAAGCGCCGCGTAATGTTGATCGGCGCACACGACACATCCTACGCCGATCTTTCGGCTTACGTAATCGGCGGGCAGGTTTCTAAAAATCCGTATATCGACGAAGGTCAGGATGTCTATGTTCCATCGGCCAGCTCAACCATTTCGGTAACTGGCGCAGTCAACTGTCCCGACGAATACGATTTCGTTCCCGGGGAATCAGTAGCTGCACTTGTCGCAGCCGCAGGTGGAACCGCACGCGGAGTGGATTCCACAAAGATTATTGTTACGCGTTTCGTCAATAATGAAGACTCTATCAGCGACTTTGAAATCTCATTCACCGAAGCGGCCAAGTTCCTTCTTCAACCCGACGACCGTGTCCGTGTCTGTTTCATTCCGCAGTACCGCGAACATCTTGGAGTGGTTGTCTGCGGCGAAGTGAAATATCCTGGATCATATCCGATCCGCAATGACAAGACACGCGTGGTTGATGTAATTGCAATGGCCGGTGGCCTTACAGAAGACGCATATCTGCCAGGCAGCAAAATAATCCGCAGAGAAATGACAACTGTCGGAAGCGCCGAGTTCCTGCGTCTGAAAACAGTTCCGGCACCAAGCCTCAACCCGCTCGAAAGAAGTTACCTCAAAGCCATGCAAACGCAGGAGGATGGCCGTGTCAGCATCGACTTCGATAAGCTCTTCGCCAAAGGCAATAGTGTTTATAACATCCTGCTCCGAAGCGGAGATTCGATCATCGTCGCCAGAGTGCCATTGTCGGTAAAGGTCATGGGTGCGGTTGTGGCGCCAGGCCAGGTCAGTTACGAAAAAGGTAAAGACTATCGCTATTATGTAGAGCAGGCCGGAGGCTTCGGAAGCAGTGCAAGACGTAATCAGGTGAGAATCATAAAAGGCGGATCAGAAGTCATGCTTCGCGCCCACGACCGAACTGTAATCGAAGCTGGCGACGCCATCTGGATTCCTGAGAAGGGCTACCACAACGGATTCGAAATGACCAAAGACATCATCATGATTATCGGATCGGTTGCCACGATAATTCTTGCTGGCTTTACAGTTTACAAAATGACCAATTGATATACGATCTATTGGCAAAATAAAAAAGTCCGCTTCGGTGATTTCCCCGAAGCGGACTTTTGTTTACATCAAATGATAAGCGCCGACCATCGGCGAGTAATTGTACCCTACAGGCTCAGACTGTTGACATCAAACGAACTGAGGGTGTTCTCCGGTTCTTTGCCCTTGTAAAACTCAAGCCACAACTTCTGATAATCTGAAGTCAGTTCCTCGCAGGTCCAGTTCTTCGGCTGGAACACAACATTTCCGTGGTTCCACATCGAGTAATTGCGATGAAGGATGCGTCCTTCCTTTTCACACTGAATTCCAAACGGCGTGCCCGGAAATGGCGTGATTATGAAGAACTCAGCGAGGTCAATTTTTGCATCGTCGCAGAAGCGAAGAATGCGGTCGGTGACTCCGCGATCCTGATCATCGAAGCCGATTCCAAACGAGCCGAAGAAATGGATACCGGCATCTTCGATCATGCGAACGAGATCGATGCAGTACTGCCAATGTTCCTTGGAACAATTCATGTCGAAAAGATCTTTTGATGTACGATCGAAATGGAAGATCGTGTACATCGAACTTGCACCACCGGCTTTGAGCTTGCGATAGAATTCCGGATCAGGAACCATCATCATCGTTGACGCGAGGAAAATGCTTATATCCATACCCTGCGTTTTCTCCATGAGGTTCAGCAGGTATTTTTGATTTCGTTTGCCGGGGAGCATAACGGTGTCGTCGGTGATATAGAACTCGCGGTACGGCATCGTGCGAATATCTTCGACAACATTTTCAACCGGACGGAAGCGGAACATCGGGCCTTCCTTGCCGGGGATCGGACAACCGGCACAGTTGACCGGACATCCTCGCATGGTCAACACGATATGCGCGTTCCACTTGTAACGGTCACGAGGGAAAATTTCGCGCTTTGGAATCGGGAATTTCGCGAGATCGTAAACGCCGTCGTATTTGTAGAAATCCTTCATCGTGCCTTTACGCACGTCGTCAAGCAGTTCGGGCCAAACCGGTTCGCCTTCGCCTATGCAAACGCTGTCGGCGTGAAGTTTGGCCTCTTCTGGCAACGCTGTCGGATGAATTCCTCCAAGTGCGACCTTGGTTCCACGACGACGGAATTCGTCGGCGATTTCATACGCTCGTTGTGCTTGTGGCGTGAAACAACTGATCACTACAAGATCAACTTTCTCATCGAAATCGAGAGGCATTCCGGAATTGTCGTCGGTGATATTCACTTCGATATCGTCGGGAGTCAGCGCGGCTAAAATTGGAAGCGCAAGCGACGGTGGCATCGTGTAGTCGCCTACAACGTGCTTCTCAAGTGTCGATCTCAATGCTGGCTGGTCTTCAAGAAATTTGCGGAACTTCGGATAAATTAGGCGGATTTTCATCAATCTTTTTCTTTTCCTTTTTGATTGACTGATGCGAAGCCTCAACGACCGCCGCTCAGTTCATGCAAAGTAACCGTCGAAAATAGTTTTCGCGCTCGAACATGGCATATTATCCGATAGATTCGTCGGAGTGGCTGATCCGGTTCAAAATGAATAGCCACTATATTCATTATCAAAAAGGCGGCACAGACAATATATCCGTGCCGCCTATCATTCAAAAAACAAAACTATTCGGCCGCCGCCAAAGCTGCCGGAACCATTTTCACCTTGTCAATACCGAGTTTGGCTCTCACCAGTCCGGCGATCTTCTCTAATATTTCAGGATTTTCCTTGAAGAATGTTTTTGCATTCTCGCGGCCCTGGCCGAGTCTTTCGCCTTCGAAGGAGAACCACGCACCGCTTTTTTCAACAATACTGTTTGCTGATGCGAGGTCGAGGATGTCGCCGGTGTACGAGATTCCTTCGCCGTACATGATGTCGAACTCGGCTTCGCGGAACGGTGGCGCCACCTTGTTCTTGACCACCTTCACTCGTGTACGATTGCCGGTGTTTTCTTCTCCCTCTTTGATCGCAGCTATTCTCCTTATGTCAAGGCGAACCGACGAATAGAACTTGAGGGCATTGCCACCGGTGGTCGTTTCAGGGTTGCCGAACATCACGCCGATCTTCATACGAAGTTGATTGATGAAAAGCAGACAGGTGTTGGATTTAGAAATGATTCCGGTCAGCTTACGCAGCGCCTGCGACATAAGGCGTGCCTGAAGGCCAACGTGCGAATCGCCCATGTCTCCTTCGATTTCAGCCTGCGGAACAAGCGCCGCCACCGAGTCAACTACCACGATGTCAATCGCACCGGAACGAACCAGCGTATCAACAATTTCAAGCGCCTGCTCGCCGGTGTCGGGCTGCGAGACCAAGAGATTATCGACGTCAACGCCGAGCTTTCTTGCATAGCCCGCATCGAACGCATATTCGGCGTCGATGAGAACAGCAACGCCGCCAGCCTTCTGGGCATTCGCAATCGCATGAAGCGCAAGGGTTGTCTTGCCTGAAGACTCCGGCCCGAAGACCTCTATGATTCGACCTTTGGGAAGTCCGCCAACTCCGAGCGCGGCGTCGAGCGAAACGCATCCGGTGGGAATCACCTGAAGATCGAACTTGCGTTCGTTATCACCGCCGAGTTTCATGATGGAACCCTTGCCGTGCTGCTTTTCGATCTGGCTCAGCGCCTGCTCGATTGCGGACTGCCTGGCCTTCGCTCCCATATCCTGAGAATCAGCACTTACTGTTTTCTTCGCCATCGTTTCTCCTGTCTGTCTGTTTTTTTCATAGTCCGACAAATATAGCTTGATCCTCAGAGCCCTGCGGAGAGCGGAGTTCCGAAGTAAACCGATGTGCCGATTGCCGTAGTACATTTGTGCCAATGCTCTCCGAAGTTGTTCCAGAGCGGATCAGCCGGAATGCTGTCGAGCGCCACCGCAGTCTTGGCTGAACTCGAAATCGTTGGCCAGCCGAGGTTGTTCAGATCGTTCTCGTACAGCACCCGATCTATCACGACGCCGCGTTTTGTACGCAAGGATAAAACCGTTGATGTGCTGACGAGATCAAAGCCGGTTATCAAAACGGTCGGACGGAAAATCGCGGTATCATTTGGATTCCCAACCACGACAAATCCGTGCGCCGGAATGGTCAGTGCGGTCAGAGTTTTTGTCGAGGTTGAGGTTGTTGTCACATCGAGTAACAGTGTGTCAAAAGTCATTGGATATGCACATGGATTTGCAATTTCGACATAATCGCAGGATGTCGTTCCGCTTCCGCTGGTGAACATTATTTCCGAAAAGACAAGCACGGAGTCTGGCCCTTTTCTCTCGGGCACAAGCGTGTCGGTTGTGGAGAGAAGCCCCATGATCATTGTCGTTCCTGAGGGATAGATATTTGTAGTGATCGTCAGCTTTCCGGTGTTCACAAACGAGGCATTGATGGTCGAGTTGGTATCGGTCAGCACAAATGGATTCTTCGTCCACGATGTGATGACTTTGCCGGTAGCATCATACGCCGTGATCGTAAGAACACCGGACAATCCGTATGGAATGAAATCGAGCGATCCATAAGGATGCGTTCCTGCTTTCACCTTGATCGTCCATGTCTTCCCTCCTGCGACAAAGCTCATCGAAATCGAGTCGATGCGCGAATCGAGGCCGGTGAGTTCCATCATGATGGAGCCCATTCTGGGATGCAGACTCAACGATGCTACTGCGGTCTGACCGGGCACGACATCGACCGTGTCGAACGCCGGATAGTGAACCGTGTCGCCATTCGCGCTGAGCGTGTAGGCACAGACGATGCGACCGGTTCCGGCCGAAAGCGTCGAGATAGTGGTGGTTTGAACCGAGATGCCGCTTGCGATTGTCTCGGTGTCGCGGATCTCGTCCATGTCGGGCGCGGTGATCGAAATAACCAGCCTGTTCCACGAGGTCGAATGAACCTTTGCGAGTCCGGCTCCGGTGCCGGCCGCGTCGATCACGGCGTTGACAAGAAGAGAAGACTTACCAGTCTGACCTGTCGGAGTTTTCCCACAGGATACGGCAAGCAATGCACAGATCGCCGATGCGGCGAGCGCGTTGATGCGCAGCATAGAACCTCCAGAAATAATAGTGATAACAAGAGCAGGGCAGATGAGACGTCTTCGAGATTAGCGGGACCGAAGTGTCACATTCCACTGCATGACTAAGGACCACGGGTAGTATAAAAAATTGACATTATGTGAAGCAAATTTTTTTTAATTTTCCACCATCAGCGAGTGACACTCAAAAAACAAGCGGCGAACAGATGCTCGCCGCTTGACAAAAGAGAACCGCCAAATGGAAATATCAGAACGGAAGATCGTCTTCGACGACCGGTGCCGATCCGCCGGATGATGGCGCACCACCAAAGTCACTTTCACCTGATGGCGCCGAATACGAGCCTCCGCCGGAACGATCTGAATCGCTCGCCGAACCGACGAAGCGGATTGTTTCGGCAACAATTTCCGTCTTGTATTTCTTGTTGTTTTCCTCACCGTAAGAGCTGGTCTGGATGCGTCCCTCGACATAGACGCATTTGCCCTTCTTGAGATACTTTCCGGCGAACTCGGCGAGCTTGGTCCACGCGACGATGTTGTGCCATTCGGTAC
>CAIOZP010000660.1 GCA_903862805.1 uncultured Fibrobacterota bacterium | reverse complement strand
GGGCAGGTGCAGCGGACTCGATTCACTTATTAATGAGCTTGGCGTGGCTTCAAAAGATTTTGTTATGGCAGCTGAAAAATGGTTGGATGGTATTTCTGGGTGATGGGTTTGGGCATGGGCGGGAGGGAATGTGTTGCGATTTTCCCTTTATTGTAAATCACCATCAGTTGTCGGTAATTCCAAATACTTAATATGCTTCACAACACTTAAACTTTGAGTGATTTTTGCCGATCCTATATCTTTTGAAAATATGATCTCATTGTCATATATCTTAATATTTTCAAACCTATGCAAATTTCGGTTGGAATTTTTGATGTCATCGAAACTACTGCACCCATTACAGCGCCACCCACTGCTCCACCTATTACTCCGGTCACAGCGCCCGACATGACGCTGTTTTCTTTGTCATCGTTTGAGGTAATTTGTTTGCCTTCGAATTTTTTCAAGGTGCCTGTTAAAGAGTAACGGCAATTGGTCTCGCAATCAAATAAAACCGTGTCGAAAATATTAACCTTGGCAATATGCTGACTAAGGCATTCTGCGACCTGACTTCCTACAGTCCCGGTTTCGTAACCTTTTTCTGCGTTATTATAATTCCGACTATTATTTCGAGAGGTTGAGTCGATCTTTCTCGCATCTTCAAATACTTTTACATTTACCGTACCATGAGCTAAACGCTCTTTGGGGTTAATACCATCAAGCGAATACTCAATCGCATTTTCGCCAAACTGAGCAGTAAACGCGGTAGTAAGCAATGCCATGAAAATCGGGTTCAAAGCAGATTTTCTATGCAGCATCAGTCAGGCAGATTGGTTTTCTAAAATATAAAGTTCGATGCTCCGATTTAAGCGATCAAACGAAACTCAAGCCTCTTCCCAAAGCCACCTGTGGATTTTTCTCCAGAAACCCGACACACCGTTTTTCAAGCTCGACAAGATTCGGAGCCGATGCCGATAGCCGTGCAAGTTCATGGCCGAAGAAAAAATTTTTCGCAAAGTATCCGGTAAATTCCTTCATGCGGCCGATGCCTTTTCCTGGCGGGAAGTCTTCGTTGACAAACGCGAGCATCTGTCTCCAAATCGCAAGGTAGTCGCGGTTTTCGCTGGTAATTCCTGCGAAGTCGGCGAAGATCCAGGGCTTGACTGCGGCCACGCGACCGATCATTATTCCTGCCAATGGCGCAAATGATTCTGCGTTGTCAGATAAATCGAGTGGGTTGCAGATGTCTCCGTTTCCGACGATGGGAAGTTTTGTCGCGGCGCAGATTTCGGGGAAGAGATTCCAGCGGGCTTTGCGCTTGAGTTTCTCGTTTGAAAAGCGCGGATGAACGGTGACGAAATCGACTCCGGCGTCTTCAAAAAATTTCAGCCGCTCGAAAAATCCGCTGCGCCAGTTTTCCGGATCATCTCCAAGACGACATTTTATCGACAGAATACCATCGTGTGCCTTACGGAATGCCGAAACTGTTTTTCGCATTTTGTCAAAGTCGCGGAACAGTGCCGCACCGGCAAACTGTTTCTGGATTTCCGGTGCCGGACATCCGAGGTTTATGTCGATGCCGTCGGGATTGCGCGTTCGCAATCTGTCAACCACCGCACTTGCCTCCTCGTCGCCGGTGAGGAGCATCTGGTAAATAACCGGCCCTTCTTCGGCGCGTCGCTTTGTAAATGGTGAATTATCGAGATCCTCGCGCATGAGCGCGCGTGGCGAAAGCATCTCTGTAAAGTTGCCGCCGCATCCTCCGAACTTTGCGATCAATCGCCTGAATGCAGAGTTGGTGATACCGGCCATCGGTGCAAGGAAGAGCGCGGGTGAAAAAGATTTTCCGCGCAGGACAAGGCTTTTGTTCATCAGCCCTGTAGTTTCACGAAATGCAGATGAAACAATATTCCGCCGACAAGGTATGTAGCAAACCAGATGATTCCCCAAGTGGCATAGAAGGGAATCTTCGATGCAGACGCGGTCTTTTCAGGATTTTTGGAAAGAAAGATTTGCAACAAAATGACGAGTTCGGCCCATGCGTGTGCAATCGCCGGAATCATGACACTGACGAAAAGCCAGAGGATCACAAGCGGTGCGGTCATTTCCCAGACGAGTGCCGGAACAACCGTTCCGACAAGCGCTGTTGTCCATATTGTCGCAACCGAAAGAAGCGCAGACCTGCTAATTCGCGGCGAAGTTGCAAGACAGATATTTGCGGCGCTTTCAAGGGCGGTGTTTTGCGCATCGGTGAGTTTAACCGTCGAGTGGCCGAGGAAATCATTCAGCGCGGCAACAAGTCCCTTCGGATCGGCAAGTGCCATACTGAATGAAAGCTTTTCGGTGTTGCTTTCAATAGTTACCCTGGCAAAACTCAGAAATGATTTCTTCACGGAAACGCTGGCAACCTTTTCTGCATCCATGATCTTGTTGGAGAGTACGCCGGCAACGCCGATGTGATTACCCTGAATTACAATTTTTGAACCGGCGAATGCCTTGCCAATAGCGTAAGAGATGTAGGCGAGGATTCCGAACACAATCGCGATGCGCGGACAGATCATGTGCAGAAAACCGGAAAGCGTCGGACCTATGTCACCGAGCACGTAAGGAAGCGCCAGAAGCAACAAAACGCAGACTCCAAGAAAACGGCTTTTAGCGTAAGCTGCTGCCGGAACGTGAGCGGCGATCCCGAATTCTCTTTCAACTTCCATAATATTCCTCCGGTACCAAGTTGGACTGTTTGTATCTGAAATATAACGTCTGCGTTGAACCAACAAAGAATGTCAATTACACTCTCACGCTCTCGACAATCTTGTAACTGCCGCATTCAGTTCATTTGCAAATCGCTGTCTGTCGCGGGCCGAATACTGCGACGGCCCGCCGCCGATCATTCCGCTGTCGCGCAAATCCTGCATGAGGTCGCGTGTGGCAAGACGCACTCCGATGTTCTCTTCGGTGTAAGCCTCACCCCGTGGATCAATTGCCTCCGCGCCTTTCTTCACGACACGATCGGCAAGCGGAATATCGGCGGTGATTACAAGATCACCAGGCATCGACAGCTCGACAATCTTGTCATCGGCGACATCAGCTCCCTGCGGCACGCACACGCACTTTATGAACGGCGATTCCGGTGTTCTTTGCCACTGATTCGCAACAAGCGTTGTTACAATCTGGCAGCGATCGGCGGTGCGGTAGAGAATTTCCTTCACTTCGCGCGGACAGGCATCGGCATCAACAAGTATCTGCATGGCGGATTCACTCTTCCTTTTGCGACAAAACGGTTTTTGTAATTTTATCAAAGATAAATCATCCTGCCATCTCCCCAAAAACAAAGCAGAAGAAAGAATTCCTTCCTTCTTCTGCCAGCAATCTCCTTCCGATGCTTTTTTTATGACTTATGATGTCCACCGAACGTCTTTCCGAGGACTATTCTTGCATACGGGCCGGTGTAGTGCAGTGCAGGTAATCCTTCAACGCCCATCCCGCCAACTGTCCAGTCTCTATGACGGGCGAGATCGAAGGTGTAACCGGCTCTTGCACCAACCGAGAACGGACACTTTCCGGCGACCGGACCAAGTTCAAAGCCGAGACCAACATCTGCGGCATCAATCATCCGATGAATCCTTGCAGTCCCCTGACCGCTTATCGGCAGCGCCGAGAACGCCGTGTCGTGAGAAACCGCTAAGTTGAACATGCCCAGATCCATACCGGCATAAGGGAAAAGAGCCACGGACTGTGACTTCAGCAGATTGAATCCTACATGGTACTGAAGAGTTGCCGCCGAAAGCGTCAGTCGCTGTTCGTGATTGCTGCCTCTTCTGTCCTGCGACCACCAGTTTCCGATGATGCCGATCTCCCCGACGTAGCGATGCACTCTGTGCGTCGCACCAAATCCGAATTCATACGAGAAATCCCGTGAGCGGGAATAGTCGAGTTTCCTGGTGGTGTCATTGAATCTGTTGACGTTCACAGCCGAAGCTCCGAAAGAAACCCAATTTTGAATAATACCTCCTGAATGAGAACAATTGTTGTGCGTGCTGTCACCATTGCATGCCTGAACATCCGTTCCTCCGGCAAATGCGGCCGAAGCGGAAATCGCCAACGCGGCAGCCGCGTAAACAAGATTTCTTCTATTCCGTGTCATGATATCCTCCCGGTTCTTTCAGTTACATTACTCCGGAAGGCGGGAAGAATGTCGGGACGATCTGCAAACGGCATGAAGTGTCGCCCAAATGCACGAAGAGGTTGCCTCTAAACGAGGCAGCCCCTTTTCTTAATCTGTACCAATTCACTGAAAAACTTTTGCTCAGTTAACAGGGTACTAAAGAAGAGTTTCGAGAGGATTTGAGAGCGAAAACGAGTGCGCGAAGGAAGGTCATGCAGGCGATATTTGTAAAATATCGGCAAATGACATAACACACGATCACGATGTTTGTAGCCGCAAAGACTCCGGAGAAACTTTTTTAGTAGCCTGTTAAATATCTGGAAAATTTTTCAGCGTTGAAAAGCCCCTCATACGGGCATTTTACGGATGTTGTAGGCCATTGCCATCATCAGCGATTCTGTAAGAACATTTGTCATGCCGCGAAGATTGAACCGTGTGAGCAGACGATTGCGTTTGATGTCTTCGAAGGATGTCTCCACCTAAAAGCACCGACGTTTTCTCCGTTTTTGAAGCAGCCTTCTTTTTTGAATCTGTGGAAATAGAATTCAGATTGATAAAATAAGGGTGAACCAGATTTCTTAATCGATTTCCTTCACCACAATTTCAGCAGGGAAATCTTCAGTCGGTATGAAGAACGGATGTTCGGATGATGGAACGGCAACTTGGGATGTTTTCTTTTCTGTGTATATCGTCCAAACAACTAAACCTATTAGAACCGATAGCAACACTGCTGAGGATCCGATTGTTCCAAAGCCTAATCCACCCTTGATATGGGACTTTGTAAGCAGGTCTCCCATTGTTGCACCGAAGGGGCGGGTCAATACAAATGCAGCCCAGAACAAGGCAACTTTCGAAATCTTTGTTGTGAAATTTAGCAAAACAATAACAGCCAGAAGGGAAGAGATCAGTATCGCGCCTCCTGCGAAACCAAGCCCGGAACTGTCGGCTAAAAAGTCGCCCAATGCGGTTCCGAGTGTGTTTGAAAACAGTATGGCCGTCCAGTAGAACAGCTCGGCACGAAAGGTTTTGATATGCACCACATCGAGCGTACCAATTACAAGCTTCCAGACAACCAGCACCGTTACCAGCAGGGTCACAAGGATGATTGTTCCGTTTATATAGCCCAGAGCAAGCGTGCGATCCATGAAATCCGACATCGTTGTGCCCGCTGTGCTCGTGGTGAGAATGACGAGCCAGTATAAAGACGGATGGTATTTCTTCGCCTTCAATTGAACGAACAGACTGAATAGAAATATTGAAATCAATATCAGCGAACTTACTGCATACCCGACATTCAATGTCATTGAAAGCAGATCGCCGCCGGTCTCGCGGAGAGTGGTTGCACAGATCTTCATGATCCAGCAGAAGAGCGTTATCTGAGGGATCTTGCCGATTGCCTTTTCGGCTGTACTGCTTACGGACAAATTTGACGGAGCCATTGCTGATCCAATCCTGATAAAATTTTCTCGCGGAATATTTCCACGACAAGACTATCCAAAATCATTTCCGGACAGATATGCCGTGGAGTTCCGGATCCTTGTAGCGTATCCTGCGACTTACTTCGGCGCAATATCGAGAACAACGAATGTTCCCGATTTTACTGTTGCCTTGGGCTTCGGATTTTCAGTTGTCGTTGCGCTGGTCACGGCATCATATTCTGCACCGGGCAGATACAGATGGTGTGTCTTTTCACTGTACGCCATTGTCTTTGAACCTTTTTGCGTCGGGATGTTTTCAAGCACACTGTAAGAATCCTTTCCCGACTTCTGGATTACTGTGACTGTCCCTTCACCGTTCGAGAAGAATATCTGTTTGGTCGCAGAATCATACGCCGCAGCATCAACATGATCGCCGATTGGAAGCGATGTGATAACTTTTCCATTGGATTCATCCATCACTATCATGACCTTGCTGCGACAACCGATAAAGAGCCTGTGGTCTTTGGTGTCGATTGCCATTGCGCATGGTTTTGATGCAGGTGCCACGGGCCAATGCTTAATGATCTTGTTTGATTTGGTGTCAATCACACCAACCAATCCCTGATCCTCAAGATTGACATAAACAAGTCCCTTTTCGTTGGACGCTGCAAACTCCGGCCCACCGTCAAGAGGCATTGTGGCAATAACACTGTCGGTATTCGGATTGATAACTGTTACGTTGGAACTTTTTCCGTTGAAATCATAAACATTGCCTGAAAAAGAATCGTAAATGATTGCATCAGGACTTTGTCCGGTAACAGAAATCTTTTTGATGAAGGCAAAGGTCTTGAGATCGACAACGGTCACAGAAGAATCTTTTCCGTTGCTGATATACGCTTTGTTCAGTTTCTGTACAAAGGCCATGTCGTGAACACCTTTGGTGTCGGAAACAAGTCCGATCTGCTTCTGTGTAGCGACATCAACGATATGTACCTGATTCTCGTGCGACACAAACAGGTGGCCGGTTTCATCGTCAATTCTGGCACAATCCCAACCGCCGTCACCATCAAGATGGATTCTGTTTACGATGGTGAAGGCTGACGCTGCGACCTTATCGGCAGCAAGAAGACCGTAAG
Organism: uncultured Fibrobacterota bacterium; assembly: GCA_903862805.1. Lineage (GTDB taxonomy): Bacteria > Fibrobacterota > Chitinivibrionia > Chitinivibrionales > CAIOZP01 > CAIOZP01. Next base: position 5,620 of record CAIOZP010000660.1, on the reverse strand, counting down.
AAATGAACGACGCACAACCAATGAACAGCAATACTCTTTTCATGATATTTCTCTCCGCAGGAATACCTGCTTATTTTGCGGCCTTTGGAATTGCCGTGGTATAAACGATGTTGCCCTTCAGATCAATTGCGCTAACTGTCATCGTGTTTTTCGACAGGTTAACCGTAGTGAAACCCGAGAAGGACTTCGCGAAAACTGTGGCCGGTCCGGCTTTGATCGGACGTGTTTCGGAACCATTGCCAATCACGAAATAGTTGACAGGGCTGTCGTTCTGTTTGATGTATTCAAAATCATGATCGTGTCCGCAGAAATATGCATCAACACCATGTGATGCAAAGAATTTCGCGAATCGCTTTGGCATGTCAACGATAATATCTTCGTCTTTTGTTCCATGGCCACCGCTTGAATAAACCGGATGATGACCAACAACAATCTTCCAGCGACTCTTTGAGGCTTTAAGCGCCTGATCAAGCCATTTCAACTGCGCGGCAGTGTCCTGCTTGTTGAGATCGCTGTACCCGTCCTCCGAGTGATATTTCCTCTGGAGCGGAGGAGTATCGAGGAAAAAGAAATCGGCGGTCGTTGAATCCTTTTCGCCAAGCTTTTTATGCACCACATAATAGCGTGAAGGCATGTTCCAGCGACGGCTTACCTTGGTGTAATCCACCTCGGCCTGTGGATTGCCGTGGTAGTCGTGATTGCCAAGAACGACATACCAGTCTTTGAGAAGCGCCGGATGAGTATAGATGCTTTCGTAGCTTGTCTGCCATAGCGGATCGTTCACGCTGCGTACACCGTTGATCTGAAAATTGTCTCCGGCGGAAATGATGAATTCGGTACCTGCGGCTTCGGCGACAAGACCCATTTCATCGGCGACTTCTTTCTGGTTGAAATAACCGTTGCGTCCCCAGTCTCCGAAGATGATGAAATTGAGTCCACCCTTTTTCTTGTACTGCTTTGCAAGTGAATCTGGAAGTTCATTAACTTTTGCCGACTGTCCAAAGGCTCCGCCGACCAAAAGCGACATGACAAGTGCTACCGGTTCCCATCTGAGTCTCAACATCATTTTCTCCTTTTAAGAAACATTTATCGTTTTTGAATATATCAGTGAATAATTAGCATTTGGCTCGAACTGCAAGAGAATCCTGTTAATCGTTTTGTGCCACACGCTCAAAACTCGAACCTTAATCCGAGCTGACCAGTCCATCCATAGTACTCCATCTGGGTAGTATGTTTTACATCACCGAGATAAAGTTTCTTGGGCGCATTGGTCAGGTTGTTCATCTCGACAACTACCGTCAGCGATGTTTTCTTTATTGGAATTTTCTGGGAAATGGAGCAGTCAAGCTGCGCATGATCGTCGATATAAGTGTTGCAGTTGTAAGTATTCCCGAAATTGTTTTTGGAGCTTGCGAGTTCAACGATGCACTTGCTTTGATAGTTGAGTGCGACGCGTCCGTTGAACCCGTATTTTTCAAAAAACACGGCTACGTTTCCAACGTGTTTAGATTGACCGGGCAGTGCGGTGTTCTCCGTAGATCCTGGAACTACCGTATTTGAATATGTGTAAATGTAATTGCCACTCATGCCGAAACCACCGAAGAAGCCTGGGATAAAAAACAACTGCGACTGGAACTCAAGCTCTACTCCGGCAACGTTCGCGTGATCGCCATTGCCCTTGGTGTAATATGTCCATGCAGTCTTTGACTGATTGAAGTATGTGTCGATCTCTGCCGAGAAAACATAATCGTGCATGCGTTTGAAAAACGCTCCTGCTGACAAAATGCTTTTTTTGTTGTTGAAAAAGTATTCCCCGCTAAGATCGAAGTTGTTGGAAGTGGTCGGCCTGAGATCCGGATTGCCTTTTGTGGCGGTATGAACATTATCATCGACATTATAAACAGTGTGTGGAACCAGATCGAACCAGTTCGGCCGTGAAAAAGATCGCGTGTACGAAAGCCTCAGGTTCATGTTTTTAGCCGGTGAAAATTTCGAGATAACCATCGGAAGCGGATAAATGAATTTTCTGTACACTTCAACTTTTTCTGTGCTGACCCAGTTATTGGAGCTGTTTACTGAATCGGTAAACCCGGAATAGTGCATTGATGTGTATTCCATTCTTGCACCTGCGATGAGCTTCCACAAATCCGTCTTGAGAGTTCCCATCAGATAACCTGCACCGTTGAAATCACGGGCAGTAAATGTTTCTGGGTCGATCGACATGTGGCTTGATGTCGCATCTAAAACCAACCTGTTATTGGCATCTTTGATGTTCGGGGTGTCTATATAATTTCGAAACCTTGCAATGTCAGGCATATTGTTCATTTTGTAAAGATCGTTATAGAAATGATCGTTGGAATAACTGTCAAGAAATTTGTCGAGGCCTCCGGTGGCAAATTTTGGACCGGTGTCGCTGATGGCTGTAACAGCAATTGTCTGACGCTTTGTATGATCAAGAGCTTTCGCTCCGGCCTTTAATTCAAAGCCACCAAAATTTAAGTCGAATGGAATCTTTGCATTGAATTGTCCCGAAAATGAGTTTTCTTCCGAAAAAGTATTCTCGACCTTTGCAGAACCGAACTTGAACAGGTTCATTGCGGTATCAAACGATGAATCGTAATTGAAAACTTCTTTTCCTGTGCCCAGCAGTCCGAACTTATAATCATTGATTCTTATCGGCTCGAAAACCGGTCGGTCGGAATTGCTGTGGTCGAAATGATACGACAATCCGGCTGTTCTTTCGAAAGTAACTGTCATTTCATCAGGTTCGTTTGTGTTGGCATAGGAATATGAAAGATTCCCGTCAAGTTCGAGCTTGGCGATTTTTACTTTTCCGCCAAGAGTAGTGCTGATGATCTTCTGATCTTTAACGCGATCTTTAATTGATCTGGTTGTCGGAACATCGCCCACGACATCGGCATTGCTCATCGGACGCGCATCCTGATCCTGCATATCCATGCCAAGTGTTCGCCGGAGTTCATGAATTCCGTAATTGTTGTAGGAGCCGACAAGAAAAATATTGGACTCTTTTGTAAAGCGATAGTCGAGTCTGCCGTTCAAGCCGAGGCGCTGATTGGCTTTATTGTAGTCGCGGTATTGCATGTTGTAAAGGTAGCCGCCACGCTGGCCAGAAGGAATATAGACCGACGTGTCCCATGTCAGTTCAACGCCATGAGTTTCCCTGTCGTCCCTGTAATAGCTTCCACCAAAAAGCACGCCCAGTTTCGCATCGGGAAGAAAACATTTGCTGATACTTGCAGATCCCTGCCATATCGGAGTATTCGAGAGATGTGTGTAGCCAGGAGTGAGAGTCGCCTTGAGTTTCAGATGTTTGTCCTTTGCCGCCGAGGTCACAAGATTCACTGTGCCACCAATGGCGTCGCCGTCCATATCGGGAGTGAGAACCTTGCTCACTTCAATTTCGGCGAGCTGATCGGCCGGAATGACATTGAGCGCAACTGCTCTGGTCTGTGCATCAGGCGAGGCAATGCTCTGACCGTTAATCGTTACCGTTGACAAGCGAGATTCCGTTCCCCTGATCTGAACGTATCGCCCTTCGCCCTGTGATCGTTCAATCGAAACACCAGGAACACGCTGAAGCGCATCGGCGGTTGACTGATCGGGAAGTTTCTGGATCAGTTCGGCATCTACAATGTTCTTGAGATTGTCGGAATTTCTTTGCTTGTTGTAGGCATCGGCCTGACCCTCAGACTTTCCGACAACCACCGATTTATCAAGTTGATTGGCCGATTTCAGCAGTGAATCGTTTATATGGTTCTGTGTCGTATCTTTCGCTATTAAAATGTGCGCCGAATCGGAAGTTGGTTTCTTAGAGACTGTGTCTTTGGGATGACTTGAAGAATCGGACACTACGATCTCGCTTGTGGAATCGGTCTTGATCTTTGCCGTTGTATCGACGGCTACAGGATTGCTTGCCGAAATGATCGTCTGCGATGAATCGCCGGTAATTGCAGATTGTTTTGTAATGGTACTGTCTGGAGATCCGAATGATGGCATGGAGCAGAACAAAAGAACACACACAGCCGGAAGGTATTTCATAATTCTCCATCAGACAGCTAAAGCTTTTCAATTTTTAGAAAACAGAGATGAGTCAGGATCTGAAAAACAGATCCTGACTCACTATGGAAATTACTGCTGTCTTGCGACAACACATGAACGCATCAGATCACCGCTTCTAAGCTGAAGCACATAAACTCCCGAAGGAATTCCACGAAGAGAAAGTGCAAGTGACTGCTCGCCTGCAGTTCTGTAACCATTTGCAAAGGTGTGAATAAGCTTGCCGTTTGTAGCAAAAAGTTTCACGCTCGACTGAGCGCCCATCGGCTGATTCCATGAAAGCTGACGGAAATCACCTGCGCCGGAAAGTCTGAGATTCGCAAGAGACTTGGCAGTTGATGTCTCGCTAATGATCGGAACGACAACCGATGCAGAAGCAAAGATCTTGGTTGTAGCAAGAACCGACCAACCAGCTGCCCAGAGCGAACCCTCGGGATCAAATGCACCGCGATATGTTGTCTGATCAAAGAAACCGTCGTTGGGAACTGTTGCTACATGAGTCGTTGCCGGACCACTTGCAGAAGGCCGTGGGTCGAGCGTGCTGTCGCGGTTCCATGACAGTCCACCAAGCGCTGGATCAGAACGATCATTGCTGTTCGAGTCTGCTTCCATGTAGTCCTGAAGGAATACAAGACCATTGCAGATGCTGTCAATGGAATTGCCCTTGCCGAATCCGTAGAAAATGTTGTTCTTGATCTGAAGCTTGCCTTCATCAAGACGGGCACGGGAATTCATGATCTGAAGAGAATCGGCTGTGCCAAGATCGGCGACATACAGACCGTAGTTCGAACACTGCGTGACAATGGAATTGACAAGATAACCGGCTGCGTTATTCTTGATGTAGATACCGTACTTGTACTTCCATGTGTCAGGATTTGTTGCTCCGGTTCCGATGCCGGTGAAGTTATAAACCTTCGCCTGTGTGATTGGAAGTGCACCCACATCGTCGCTCTCCCATTTCGAGAGACAACCATTCTTCGATCCGCCGGATATTGTGTCCTGAATATCAAGGAAGTACTGGATTTTACCCTGATATCCACCCTGAAGCATAAGTGCATCACCAGCCTGAAATGCGCTGATAGCATACTTCACGTTTACGTTTCCACCTGTAAAATTGATGCCGTCTTCGTTGCATTCGAAAACTTCGACATGGTCAACGATGGTTCCGTCACCGACAGACATGAACATGAGTCCCTTGATTTCTGCCATGTCGGCCGCGCCGGTATAGCGAATCGAAACATACTGAAGAACACCAGATGTGTCGTGCGTGTTCTTCTCATAGGTGGCTGCGACTGAATTTCCAGAATCGCCGTAGGTAATCCAGCTTGTGTCGGAGATAGTCACGTCAGCGGAAAGGTCGGTTGAAACATAACCTGGCACATTGTTGGGAGCTCTTCCCATGATGTTGATCCCGCCCCAGAGTCCGCGTGAATCGTTGCTGACAGGAAGCGGATTTGCCATCGTGTCGATGATAGAAGTGAAGATGATCGGCTTTGCTGCGGTGCCGGTTGCGTAGATGCGACCGTCGCGGGCAACGATGAGC
>CAIOZP010000659.1 GCA_903862805.1 uncultured Fibrobacterota bacterium | reverse complement strand
GTTACGAAGTGGTAAAAGCAGAAAACGGAGCTATAGCACTCTCGGTGTTTGAAAAATCTCCCGAATCCTTCAGCGTAATTGTCCTCGACCTTATTATGCCGGTGATGAACGGCTTCGATACATTCGTGCGAATCAAGGAACTCGGTGCAGCTTCAAAAGTTGTAATAATTTCAGGGAATCGCATGGATCAGAGAGTCGCGGCCATCATTGACGAGGGTGCCGGTGGATTCCTTCCAAAGCCCTTCAATCGCGAGAATCTTCTGTCGGTCGTAAACGCTGTTGTAAATAAGTTGACCGGACAGAGCGATCAATAAAGCTGATTCATGATCTCCCAGAGCTGTTTCACTGCCGACGGATTTTTTGTCCCGCCAAGGAAGTCGTCATCCTTCGTATCCTCGTTGTTTCCTGAGATATTATTCCGCCCGACCGCCGCCTTCGCTCCAAGCTGAAGCCTCAATCCGATCTTGTTTCCGGTGATCGTATTGTCGAGCAAAACAGGCGCGCAAGATTCAGCCACAACGCCATAGACATTGCCAAATATTTTGCAGGCACTTATCCGTGGCGACGCTCCACCGGAACAAAACAAACCGGTATTGTTGCCGGTAAATGTGCACGAGTCGATTGCGGGACGCGAGTTCCAGATCACGTTTCGGTATGCGCCTTCAATGCGGACATTTTTGAGCACTGCATCGGAAGAATCGCCTCGAATTACGAGTCCCTGCCAGCTCGAAGCATCGACAGATCCACGCGGGCGATCCTTGCCTGTAATCGTGATCGGCTTATCGGAGGTTCCCTGTGCGACAAGAAGCCCTTCGACAATGATCGGCAGATAGCCATCAACGTATATGTTCACACCTTTTGAAATCATCAGCGTCGTGTTGACGGGGATTTTCATCGGCGAAGAAATCACGGTGTCGCTGGTTATCGAAACCGTTTTCTGCGCGGCAAGAGCAGAGATGGCGGCTATAACCAAAATGGAAATTCCGGAGCGCATCATTTATCCGCCAACATCATTCTGATCCGTTCTTCCCAACGCACGTTCATGTCTTTGAACGAGGCCTGCGGCGTCATGAAATCTATTTCGGCGGAAAGAACCCGCGAGCCATCGATGTCGAGGACCGCTCGGCCTGTACCGCTGCCGGATTGCGGAAGTCTGGCTGTTATGTTCGACGAATCTCCGCGAGGCGGGTTGACGCTGTATTTGAACTTCCATGACAATGCGGCGTATCGTTCTTTGCCTTCGTAAAACAGGCTGTCGAATCTGAACGACTGGTACAATGAACAATCGGCCTTGCCGAAGCTGGTTTCGAGCGGCATTTCCCGCTCGCGTTCCCACGAGTAACCCGGATGAACGCGCCCTTCGGGAAGGGTTGGCGCAACCTTAATAAGCTGGCGGTATATGTCCCATTCGCCCAGTCCGAAGACCGGCAGTGAAACGGTATCGGCAGGAATCGGCACCTTTCCGTTGAAGCGGATTTTCATGTGTGTTCCGGCGACCTGTTTGCGAATGTTCTGCAATTCCGATGTGTCAAGGAAACCGGAGCTGACATTCACATCAGTTGCCGATACTTCAAGTTCTCCAGGTGCGCCGTTGGGTGTCCTGTGGCCGACAAGTCTGCAATCGAGTCGGCTTGACAGAACGGCAGAGGAATCCGGCCAGTCGAAGTTGCCATTGATCGTGCAGGAAAAATCGTATTTCCACGTTTCAGCCTTGTTGAAATCGACCGAAAGTTTCACTGCATCACGGTCGGCACCGCACGACGAAAGAAGATACGGAACAGACAGCGCCAAAAGGCAGGTCATGATCCGGTATAATTTCATAAAAAATCTCCGAGAAAAATTCCGCATTGAAATATATTTTCAAAACACGAACGAACCATGGAAACGTCTGGACAAATCATGAAAAAATTTCTTCTGCCTCTGATGCTTGCCGCTGCGACCGTATTCGCTTCGAGCGAAAAATCCGGTGTCATCTCGAAAAGCGAACACTGGACGCTCAATGGAAGTCCGTACATCATTTCCGATGACCTTCTTATCGGACCCGATGCAACCGTTCGTATCGATGCCGGAGTCCACGTACTTGCCGGTCGGCCGGCAGTGTATCGCAAAGATGTTCCGCAGCTCGATGCCGGAGATTCGTTCGCTGTTTCAATTCGTGTGAAAGGCACACTCAAATGTGAAGGCAAGCCCGGAAATCCGGTTGTCTTCGGAAGCAACATTGACGACTCGGAAACATGCACATGGTACGGTCTTATCCTCGATGCTCCGGCGGATCAGGCGCAGTTTGCCTTCACCGAAATTGTGAACGCCTGCACCGGAATCACGGTAGTTCGTGGTCGCCCCGATATTCACAATACCGTCATATCCGGTTGTGCAAACGGAATCAGGGTTCTCGACAAAACGGCACCGGTAGTCGCCAACTGCATTCTCACCAAAAACGAATCCGGCGGATTATCTGTCACGAATGCAAATCCTGTCGTGCGCAACAGCATTATCGCATTCAACAGCAACTGCGGAATTCTGTCGGACGGCAAAAGTCTGATCGACATGCGCTACAATTGTGTCTGGAACAACGGGGACAAATCATTCGGTGGCTGTGACCCCCGCTTAGGAGTTCCGTCCAAGAAGATCGACAACAAGATTCCTGCCGATTCCTACGACAATATCATTGCCGATCCGATTTTCGCAGGATCAACCGCCGATTCACTTGCCGTCGAAAAAGATGTCTCGCTGGCCACCGACAAGTCACGTGCAAAGAATCCCGAACTTCTCTCAATTCTTCACATGGGTAAATCCGGTGATTCACTTGCATGGAAGAAACGAAATGCCAAATACAAACGCTGGGTGCTTTCGTGTTATTCACCGTGTATCGGCAGCGGCGATCCGGCGCACGAATACGCCAATGGTGACGGTTCCAGAGCTGACATGGGAATCTACGGAGGAATCGTATCCGACGACAAGAAAGCCGGTGCCGCAAAGTCGCCACAAAGTCCAGTTGAGCCATCCGAGCCCAAAAGCACCGAATCACCCAAGGCTCCCCTTGAGCCAAAAGGTGCTGTGAGCCGGTAGCAAGAAATCCCTGTAGAATTAACGGCATTACGGAGTCATTTTAGCGAATCTGAACTCTAATTCTAAATGGTGACACCCGAAATACTTTTATTGATCCGATTAAGAATGCGACTTCTTCTTTGGCC
>CAIOZP010000658.1 GCA_903862805.1 uncultured Fibrobacterota bacterium | reverse complement strand
TTTTTGTCCGATCAGATTCTGTGACTTTTTTTGATGTGATCCGGAAAAAGATCTTGGCATTCGCTTCGGTGCAAATCGGTATCCTTGCGCAAAATACTTCAATATTCAAACCGATTGTGGATGTAGTTTGATTTAACAGGCCAGTTACAGGCGGCGCAAGTACTCAATTGCAAGATAATGGTGGTTTTGAGATGTCATTCCATCTATTATCCATTGGAAATTATTTTCTGGTCTGATTGGCTATTTATCTCGAAAGAAGGAGGGGGGAATGAAGTCCAAAAGTCATATGAAAAAAATTGATCGGATCGCCATAGAAATGGCATATCGCGAAGGCGAATCAATGGCTGAAATCGCAAGGATGATAGGCGTAAGTGCTTCAACAGTAAGCAGAGAAATCAAGCAGTATGGTTCTGAAGATGGCACTTATAGCGCGCAAAAAGCCCATAAAGCCGCATCGCGGAAGAACAAACCGTGTCCGGAAAAATGATTTCCAAAGGTAAATTTGAGTCAATGGGCAGTCGCACTTTTTGAGGGGCTTTTTTCCTGTCTTTTTATTTTATGATCCTGAATCAGACTCCGTAAAAATTCTCACGTCAGCACGAACTATTTTCCGGCGTCGTTTCGGCAACCGAATTTACAGGAGCATTTCAATAAATGGAAAAGCAGTACAATCCTTCCATCGTGGAAGACCGGATCTACGCGGAGTGGCTTACGAAGAAATACTTCCACGCCAACGAGAACTCGGCGAAGCCTTCGTATTCGATCGTGATCCCGCCGCCGAATGTGACCGGCATTCTGCACATGGGGCACGCGCTCAACAACACGATTCAGGATATTCTCATCCGCTTCAAACGCATGGATGGTTACGAGTCGATGTGGATGCCGGGCACCGACCACGCCGGTATTGCCACGCAGAATGTTGTCGAGAAAAAACTCGCCAAGGAAAAGCGCAACCGTCACCAGCTTGGCCGTGAAGGTTTTGTAAGCGAAGTCTGGAAGTGGAAAGAGGAATATCATGCGACCATTTCCGCTCAGCTGAAGAAGCTCGGATCATCGTGCGACTGGGATCGCGAGCGTTTCACTATGGACGAAGGACTATCGGCATCGGTGCGCAAGGTTTTTGTCCAGCTTTACAAGGAGGGACTCGTCTATCGCGGGAAGTACATCATCAACTGGTGTCCGCGCTGTCATACTGCGCTCTCCGATGAAGAGGCCGAGCACAAGGAACTTGAAGGTGGGATGCATCATTTCCGTTATCCGTTTGCCGATGGATCGGGCTTCGTCGTGGTTGCGACAACGCGCCCCGAAACAATGCTCGGCGATACTGCCGTTGCTGTGAATCCGAAAGATCCGCGTTACACCGCGCTCATCGGCAAGAAGATTTTATTGCCGCTTGTCAACCGCGAGATTCCGCTCATCGCCGACGATTTCTGTGACAAGGAATTCGGAACAGGTGCGGTGAAGGTCACGCCGGCACACGATCCAAACGATTTCCAGATGGGCCAGCGCCACAACATGACACCGATTGTGATCATGGACGGCTACGCGAAAATGTGCGGCGATATTCCGCAGAAGTATATCGGAGTCGATCGTTTCGAAGCGCGCAAGATGATCATCGAAGACATGACAGCGTTGGGTCTTGTCGAGAAGATTGAGAAGCACACGCATTCGGTTGGTCATTGCTATCGCTGTGCGACCGTGGTCGAGCCGTACTTCTCCGATCAGTGGTTTGTGCGCATGAAGCCGCTTGCCGAAAAGGCGCTGACTGTTGCGCAAAACGACGAGGTGACTTTTCACCCGCAGCGCTGGAAAAAAATCTACTGCGACTGGATGGAAAACATCCGCGATTGGTGCATTTCGCGTCAGATCTGGTGGGGACATCGCATTCCAGTTTGGTACTGCGACGAGTGCGGTCATGTCATGGCAAGCGAAACCGATTTGACAAAATGCGAAAAGTGCGGAAGCGCAAAACTGCGTCAGGACGAAGATGTTCTCGACACATGGTTCTCGTCGTGGCTCTGGCCGTTTTCTACTATGGGCTGGCCGGAAAACACTACCGCGCTGCAAAAGTTCTATCCGACAAACGAGCTTGTAACTGCACCAGAAATTCTTTTCTTCTGGGTCGCACGAATGATCATGGCCGGCCTGCATTTCACGGGCAAACTGCCATTCACCCGCGTGCTTCTGCACGGAACCGTGCGCGACGACTCCGGCCGCAAGATGAGCAAGTCGCTGGGCAACTCGGTTGATCCGCTCGGACTCATTGCCGAACACGGTGCCGATGCGCTTCGTTTCTCGCTGATGATGATAACGAGTCAGGGCGCCGATGTTTATTGGGGAAAAGCGAGCTGCGAGATCGGTCGCAACTTTGCAAACAAACTCTGGAACGCCTCGCGCTTCCTGCTATCAAATGTGAAAGAGCCGATGCGTTTCGATTCTCTTCCGTCAAGCGAAGTTCTCAAAGCCGAAGATCGCTGGATTCTCTCGCGCCTCAACTCGACCATCGCATCGGTGCGCGAGTCACTTGACAACATAAGAACCAACGACGCCGCAAGAACGCTCTACGAATTCACATGGAGCGATTTCTGCGACTGGTACATCGAGGCGAAGAAATCCGATTTCTACGGCGAAGACGAAGCTGCCCGCAACGCCGCACTGTCGATCTGTGCGCATGTGCTGTCGAACATCCTTCGCCTGCTTCATCCGCTAATGCCATTCATCACCGAAGAGATCTGGCAGCACCTCACCGAAAACATTTCGTGGAAAGGCGAGATTGAAAAAGGAACGATCATGTTCACCTCGTTCCCGAAGGCCGATGCCGCGCGAATCGACACCGCCTACGAAGAACGCTTCAGCATGATAAAGGAAATCATCGTGGCGCTTCGCACGATCCGCTCCGAGAACAATGTTCCGCCCGACAAGAAAGGAACGGCGCTGATCATTCCGGTGACCGACGACGACGGCAAGTGGATCAAGTCGCAGGCCGCTCTGATCAACTCATTTGTTCGCCTTGACAAAACGGACGTCTCGCGCGATGCGGCGAAGCCTGCGTTTGCAGGTCAGGCCGTTGTAAAAGGTCACGAGCTCTACATTTCGCTCGAAGGTCTAATAGACATGAACAAAGAAATCGAGCGCATTACAAAAGAGATTGACAGAGTGAAAGGATTCGTCGCATCCATAGAGAAGAAACTGAGCAACGAAGCCTTTGTTGCCAAAGCTCCAGCATCCGTGATTGAGATCGAGAAAGAGAAGATGGCGAATCAGAAATTGAATCTGGAAAAGTTGGAGCAGAGCTTGGCGGCTTTGAAATAAGAAGAAGGAAGGGCTTAGCCAGCCATAGGTCTGGTAAGGAATGTGGGAGATTCGGAATCCATATAAAGTGCCTTTAGTTGTCAATAGGGAGTTCACATGGTTAGGAAATGTTTGGTGATTGCCCTATCCACGCTCGCAATGTCCTGCGGGCCGGTGTTCAGGAATATCTCTCTATTGGATAATCAAGGCAAAGATGTCTTGGGCAAGTCGCTTGTTATTGCACCATATACAAACAACCCCGACATCGGATATACAGGAAACTTGTCGGATGAATTTGGAGTAGGCAATGTCGATACATTAATCCTCGAACATTTCACACAAATGCTTCCAATAAAGCTATTACAGTTTTCAAGATTCAAATCAGTAAGAAATGCCAACTTCACTTTTGCCCCAAATCTTACATCAAGAAAGTTTGATGTTTGGG
>CAIOZP010000657.1 GCA_903862805.1 uncultured Fibrobacterota bacterium | reverse complement strand
TATGCTGGGCAGTAGCGGTATGTACTATTACCCAATGTGCTTCTATTGTGTCTGCAGATAAATCTGCGCCACAATCCCATTCGACAAAATATTGGCCATTATGAATTTCCTGAAACTTCTGGGAGTCATTCAAATCGGTAAAAGCTTCAAATTCTAAATATGGTTTAACATCAAAATTACCAACACATCCATCTTCGGATGTAACGGTAAGCATCCAATTCGGCTGTGGAGACACTTCTGCAATCTTCATAAGTCAAGTCCCCTGATTTGAAATGGTTTTTTGCCATTGACAGCAAGTTCCCAATCGGCTAATAAATCGTCTTTGTGAATTTCAATCCAAGCGACAACCAACTTACTCTTGCCAGGAGGTAACGATCCCGCCAACAATGTTCCATCAAGAATCGAATAAACCCCTATCTCACCTTGAAAATCAGCATGAATATGCGGTACGTGGTGTCGATCAAAATCCCTGAAAAACATCCGAATTAAGATGCCGTAAAACATTGATATTGTCGGCATGAAAACTCCTTGATGTGATCAAAATACTACAGAGCTCACGAAAACACAAAACCGAATATTAGCCTGCCTAACCAGGTCTTACCAGCAAGACTTCCTCAAGAGGCTTCATATTCAATGCCACTGAAAGTCTCAGGGGATAAATCATTGGCTGTTGTTCTTAGGATATCTTTATCAATGATCTTGATTTGACATGTAAAAAGGCCCCGCCGGTTCAACGGCAGGGCTATCATCCAAACCCCAAACGACCTGATAACCTATCGATGACCCTCCACGAATCTGTAAACGCCGTTATCTTCAATACGATTTCCATTTACCTTCAGCATATACTCCCCTGCGGCCAGAGACTCGCACTTGATTCCTTTCCGCAGATCGCTTCCATTATACGATGAGATCATCCGACCTTGCACCGAGAACAGACTGACAGATGCATTGTCGTCGCGTATGTCAAGCTGCAGGCGATTTCCGATCAATGACAGCCGATTTTGGGTGACATGTTGCACAGTTGGCTTGCAACCTGTTCCGATGCCGACACCTGTGAAGAGATAGAGATATTTGTTGTTGGTTACGGCAGTCCATTTCGTGTAGTCGCCAACAAGCAGATCTGGAATACCGTCGCCGTTTAAATCGGTAACGCACGGAGCATAGTCGCCATGGGTCGGGCCGTCGTTGGCGCCGCTTCCGTCTCCGTACATTTTGATCAGCGTGCTATCGGTCAGTTTCACATCGACGCGGGTATTGAAAATCGGGCTCGAATTTGTTCCGGTGTTTTTGCACCACGACACTGTTCCGCCGCCAATTACAAGGTCTTTCAAACCATCGTTGTCGAGATCTGCAACCGTGAAAGATCCCTTACCGACATTCACAGTACCACCGGCAATCTGCACAGGTGTTCCCACCGAATCGAACAAAGGTGCTCCGGGTGCTCCGACATTCTTGTAAAAGGTAATCGGATAATCGCTGTTGGATACGAGTATATCTGGAAGGCCATCTCCATCCCAATCATTGATACACATGGATGTAAAAATGGAGGTCGTTCCTGTCGGCCAGATTGGTATGGGCAGGAAATCGTTCCCATCCGGAGTTTTGAAAAACACCGGATTCTCGTAGCAGAAATTCCCCTTGCCTTTGTAAAAGTAGATCTGGTTGCTGTAGCCACTCGCCACTATGTCAAGGATTCCGTCACCATCCAAGTCCACTACCTGCGGACTGTTCGCGCCGATGCATCAGGTAGGCGGCATACACAAAAGCGTACTATCACCCGGTCCCTGATAAAGAAAACGCGGCTCGGCATAATGTGGCGCGGCGTTTGTTCCTTCGTTCTTCATGAATAGAACGGTTCCGCCATCCATTACGCCGGTAATAAGGTCATTGACACCATCACCATCCAGATCGGCAATCGCCGGAGCAACGCATCCGACAAACGCTATCGGAGCATTGGGCCAGAGTTCCTCATGCACAATGTTGAGAACGATGTCTTTATAAAAGGCATTGCCTACCGGAACCTCGGCAAGTGTATTGAATACCGGATCGGCACTACCGACCGAGAATCCGCTTGCTACCAAAAGCAAAGGCAGAAGCGATTGCGTTGCTTTCAGTTTGATCATATCTCATCCTCTCGAAAAGGTTTGTTTATATTTGATCTCTTACGACGAAGATTCATCGGCCACT
>CAIOZP010000656.1 GCA_903862805.1 uncultured Fibrobacterota bacterium | reverse complement strand
GGCAACGAGCAACGTTCCGTTCTCTTTTGTCAACAAGGCAATTCGGCGCAAAACTTTTTCAGGATAAATCCTCATGCCAGCAGCACCTTGAATGAGCGGCTCGACAAATGCTGCTGCAATGCTGTCGCCGTAGTTGTGGAAAAGTGTTTCAAGCGAATCCATGCACTCGCAGTTGCAAGTATCCTGTTGCTTGACAAAAGGGCAACGAAAACAATATGGCGAATCTGTGTGAAGGCTATCCGCAAAGAGCTCGTGGAACAAATCGTGGTACGACGGAATTGATCCAAGTGCCATCGTTCCAAGCGTGTCGCCGTGGTAACCACCACCGAGTGAAATAAACCGTCTGCGCTGCGGTTCGCCATTTATCCGGTGATACTGTAGCGCCACCTTCATTGCTACTTCGACCGCGGTCGATCCGTTGTCGGAGAAAAATATTTTTTCAATGCCATCGGGCAGAATCTTGGCGAGCATATCGGCAAGGCGAAGTGTAGGTTCACTTACAAATCCTGCCATCATCACGTGGTCGAGCTTCGCTGTTTGCTCGCGAATTGCCGCCATCACCGCAGGGTGATTGTGCCCGATCACCGAGGTCCACCACGATCCTGTTCCGTCAAGAAGACGGTTGCCTTGGCTATCGAAAAGATATGCACCTTCGCCGCGTGAAACGGTCACCGGCGGATATTCCGCGAGATCGCTGTGATATGTGAACGGAAACCATATCGACGACCTTGCCGCATCATCAACGCGAGAAAATTTCATCGCAGAACCTTCCGAAATAGTCATTGAAAAATTAACAGTGAGCAAGCTCGGCTACCGGAATTCTGCCGGCAATTTTTCGCACCATGTCAAAGTTGTCATAGTAAATGAAATCCCGATCGGAATTTTCGTGACTGTTGAAAACAATTCCCGCTATGTCAAGTCCGCTTTGTTCAATGGCATCAACGGTCAGCTTTGTGTGATTGATCGTTCCAAGTCTCGGCGATGTCACGATTATCACCGGCGATCCGATCATTCGCATAATGTCAAGCATTGATTCTCTATCGCTGATCGGTGTATGAACTCCACCGGCGCCTTCGATAATGATCATGTCTGACAATAATGAAATCTTTCTGAATGCAAGTTTGATACTCTCTTTGTCAATAAAGATGCCAGAAATTTTTGCAGCAAGATGTGGTGAGCATTCCGTAGCCAGTCGATACGGAACAGCATCTTCATCATCAACTCTAATAATGTCTGCACGAGCCAAGACATATTCAAGATCGGGTGACATCAAACCGATTCCCTCTTTGTCAATGCAACCGCTTTGAACCGGTTTGAAATAGGCGGTGCGCATAGCCTTCGCGAAATGCTGACATAGCGCCGCCGAGACATGTGTCTTGCCGATGCCGGTATCGGTACCTGTCACGAAAAACGATCTGCTCATTTGCGCTTCCGCCCGTTCTTTTTCGGAGCAAGAAAGACAAGGAACAGCACCGCAGCAATTATCAAAAGCTTCCATGAAAATCTTTGATGATGCCTGTGCTGTTTTGTCAAACGTTCCTCAGGAATGTTG
>CAIOZP010000655.1 GCA_903862805.1 uncultured Fibrobacterota bacterium | reverse complement strand
GACGAATCTCTTATAGGAAAACTTCCTGAGCAGGTACATGTTCATCGAACCGAGTCATTGGATTTTTTCCGCGTCCTGAAAATTCTCAAAAGCTTATCCAAACCGGCAACGAACGGTAACGGTGTTCCATTAAAATCTGCGGGAATCTTTTCTAAAACCGTTCGTTATCTGAATAACCTTGTATTCATTCCAGACAACAGAATCGGATGGTATCCATTTGCTGTCAGGCAGGCACGCACGCTATTAAAGCAGCAGAATTTTTCAGCCATTTTTTCAACTTCGCCTCCGAACACCGGCCATCTCATCGCCATGAAACTACATAAGGAAACCGGTATCCCATGGATCGCAGATTTTCGTGATGCATGGATCGGCAATCCTCATGCCGTAGTTAGCGGGGCTTTGCGTTTGTCGATTCATCGCCGCCTTGAGCGTGCAGTTTTATTAAGCGCAACGCGTGTTCTCGTGGTCAGCCGTGGTTACAAAGATGGCTTCATAAAACGTCATCCCAAAATTGATCCTGAAAAAATATTTTTGTTGCCAAATGGCTTTGATGAATCGGCGTTTGATGGAATTGTATCGGCAGATAAAGACGTGTTTACAATGACCCATGCTGGCGGGTTTCATAACGAGCGACTTCCGAAAACTTTTTTCAAGGCCGTTTCAATTCTAAGAAGTCGCAATCCTGACTTTGCAGAAAAAGCGCGAATCAATTTCATCGGCCCAGCTGATCCGATAATAAACGATATGGCAAGCGATGAAAATCTTGATAGCATTTTTACATTGAACGGATATCTTCCGCATTCGCAGGCGATTGTACAGCTTCGTAAGAGCGCGGTAAATGTTTTGATACTTGCCAATAAGCCCGGTCATGCAGATGTCATACCAAGCAAACTTTTCGATTATCTCGGCGCGAAAAGACCTGTGATTGCACTTGCAGAGCGCGACAGCGAGGTCGCGAGAATTATCTCCGAAACACAGGGCGGACTTTCGGCTGAACCTGATGATTCGGATGACGTCGCGGCGAAATTGGAACTGTTGTTTACGAACTGGCAGGCCGGAGTCGAATTTAATTCAAACGCCGCCGCAGTCTCGCAATATTCACGGCAAGGTATTACGAAAAAACTTGTGGATCATCTTCAGGAAATTTGCGGGATTAAAACCGCATCGAATGTTTCGTAATCCACCGTCTTTTTATCGCCGTGAAATTTATTCCAGAAATTTGATGTCAGCTTTTCCTTCATACTCGCCGAAAAGTTCCGGCACGTCTGCGGCGTTCATCCGAACAAGCATTCCGCTTCCGTTGCCGGTTGAGGCGAATATGGTGATTGTTTTGATTCCACCTTTTGCAGCTGCGGCTTTCACGATGTCGTAGGTTTCACGCTCGAGTGCATCGCGTCCCTGTGCGCGGCTGTCGTATTCGATGCGGCACACGCCCGACTGGTCTGTGGAATATGACGCAAGTTCACCGTAAATGGAAACGGTTTTTTCTATCATCTGCAAAGCACTTCCGAAACGTGCGGACATTTCGGCGGCGAGACTGTCGGCAACAGCGACCTTACCTTCGGATCGGCATACCGACACGAGGCCGTTCCATGCCTTGATGTTGCCGGGGTTCAACGAGATCGCCATGCGGTAATATTTTTCGGCGAATGAGGCGTCAGATGTCTTGGCTGAATCGACGTACGAATCAGCCTTCTTTTTGTTATCTGACGAAACGGCCTGCTGCGAACCGTCGGCATTCTGATTGACAGATTGCGATTGACTATTATCGGCAACATGAACACCGGAAGTTCCGACAGAAGGTGCCTTGCTGCCGGAGCTTTCATGCAATGTGCTTCCATCGGAATTGAGCGCGATGTTGTTTACAGCGGCATGGTTTTGCGAGGCATACCAGATGAAGGTGATTGTCGCAGCCACAAAAACAACCAGAACGATCATACCGCTGATGTCGCCAAGTGTAGCGGGCTTTTTATTGCTACGGCTGTGCCCCGAAGGAGAGTCGAAGGTAATTGAAGTTCCGTGCGATTCTTTTTTGTCAGAAGGATGTGACATTGTTGATGCGTGTCGAAGCTCGGTCTTTGTTTTTGCTGGCACCGGTTTTTCAGCCACGTCGGGTGCCGCTGGAATGGCGGCTACAGGATCTTCCGCGCTTGGGCCTTCTCTGCGGCGAAGCAGCGCTTTACTGTCAACGCCGATCGAACGTAGACGCGCGGTGATGTCAGCTACATCTTTTTCAGGAACGTCTTTGCTGTATATGATAGGAAGATGTTCGAGCATGACCAGCGCATCTGACAGGTGTACAGATGAATCGCTTGCAAGATGCCGTGCAAGTATTCGCTTGGCATCTGCCTTGTTGATCTTAACCACTATTATGTCAAAATATGCAGACAAAAAACACTCCGTCTGATGCGTCGCTCTTTCGGATTACTGGCCGAATGATCTACTGTACGGCTTCAGGGCGGTCACAAGCACATCTGTGCCGCGTGGCCGCTGGCCGTCACTTTCAAAAATTACCGTTGTGTCAACATTGCCGCGCGGGAAGAAGTCTCCGCTAACCATGATCCAGCGCGGAGACAAAACCGCTTTGGCAGTTTCAAAGATATGCGCCGTGACCGTTTCGTGAAATGTTCCGATCATACGGAAACTATTGAGCCAGAGCTTCCACGATTTCAGTTCGACGCATAATTTGTCCGGCAGGTAATAGAGTCCGATGGTGCCGAAATCGGGGTAGCCGGTCTTTGGGCAGACGCAGGTGAATTCTGGGAAAATTATTCTCACAACACCAGTTCCGCCGGAGCTGTCAAACGGGCAGTCGAATGTCTCAAGCTTCGGAAAAAGATCCTTGTCAAGCGCATCGGCAAGCGGTGTCAGATTTTCGTAAAACAATTGCGGCTCCTTATTTCCTGCGGTCGGCCTTCAAGATAGATAATGGTTTTTTTTGATTCAACCAGAAAAGAAAGAGCGAATGAATTTCGATCGGGTTTGATGGAAGATATTAACCGACCGGCGGTAATAATGTGCCAATAGCCGATAGGTTTTATGCACCGGAAAGTATGACTTTTATCATCGTGTTCTCACCGGAATGCACATGTTCTCATGGGAATGCACACATCCAGTTTGTCAATCGTTGGTATCTTTACAAGGTGCACAAGCAGAGAACAAAAACAAATCAGTGCAGGTGGATTAGTATTAATGGTTATCGAGCTATTCGACAAAAG